>JAGPVI010000349.1 GCA_018067115.1 Bizionia sp.
GAAGTGTTGAAAGAATAAAAATAATGAAAGCAGTAATTCAAAGAGTTTTAGAAGCCAATGTAACCATTAATGCTACCCAAGTGGCTGCAATTAAAACCGGTGTTTTGGTGTTTTTGGGTATCGAGGCTAGCGATAACCAAACCGATATTGAGTGGCTCGCAAAAAAAATAGCAAATCTGCGCATTTTTGAAGATGAGAACCAAGTAATGAACAACTCATTATTAGCCAGTGGTGGAGACGTTATTGTTGTAAGTCAGTTTACACTTCACGCCAGTACAAAAAAAGGAAACCGCCCAAGTTATATAAAAGCAGCACGCCCTGAAATCGCTATTCCGTTGTACGAAAATTTTATAAAAGAAATGGAAAAGGTAATCAATAAGCCAGTACAAACAGGCGAATTTGGTGCCAATATGAAAGTGGGGTTAATCAATGACGGGCCAGTCACCATTCTTATAGACACAAAAAATAAAGAGTAGTTTCTTTACTATTTAATACTAATCATTAGGAGCTGGAACCTGCTCTCGGCAGTCGCTTCCCAATAGCTATCGCCTTTGGGAGAGCTCCAACAAAGCCTCCATCAGGGCTAAAAACAAATAGACTATTATGGATATTAAAAACGCACAATTAGAAGTCGATAATTGGATTAAAGACCACGGCGTTCGTTATTTTAATGAATTAACGAATATGGCGCAACTTACCGAAGAGGTCGGGGAGGTGGCTAGAATTATTGCAAGGCGCTACGGTGAACAAAGTGAAAAAGAAAGTGATAAAAATAAAGATTTAGGCGAAGAACTTGCCGATGTTATGTTTGTGGTTTTATGTTTAGCAAACCAAACGGGAATTAACTTGCAAGATGCTTTCGATAAAAAATTAGACATTAAAACAAAGCGTGATCACGACCGTCACCATAATAATGAGAAATTAAAATAGTATTTTACTTTTCCGTTTATCCAATTTAAAAAGAGTTATAATCATTTGTGAAATATGGATCTTTATCTTCAAAAATCTGAACTTAAAAACGAGTCGTTAGCCGTTCAAATAACAGGTTCTAAAAGCGAAACGAATCGCTTATTACTTTTGCAGGCTTTATTTCCAGAATTACATATCGAAAATGCATCAAATTCAGACGATTCTAATGTCATGTTAAAGGCGTTGAGTTCTAAAGATGCTATTATCGATATACATCATGCGGGTACAGCCATGCGTTTTCTTACCGCTTATTTTTCAACGCAAAAAGACAGCGTGGTAACTTTAACAGGTTCGCAGCGCATGACGGAGCGCCCCATTGCTATTTTAGTAAATGCTTTAACAGCGTTGGGAGCAGAGATTGTCTATGCAAACGAAAACGGATTTCCGCCGTTGCGTATTACAGGTAAAACGTTTATAAATCATAAAGTGACCTTGCAAGCCAATGTAAGTAGTCAGTATATTTCGGCTTTATTGCTTATAGCTCCAAAATTAAAAAACGGATTAGAGTTAGCGTTAAAAGGAAGTATCACTTCGGTGCCGTATATAAAAATGACGCTTCATTTACTAGAACAAATAGGGGTGAAAACGCATTTTGAGAATCAGATTATCAAAGTGTACCCACACCTAGAAAGTATAAAGCCGCAAACTATTGTTGTGGAGTCAGATTGGTCTTCGGCGTCTTATTTTTACAGTATTGTTGCGTTGAGTAAAGTAGGAACGTGTATTGCGCTAAATTCTTATAAAAAATCAAGTTTACAAGGTGATTCTATATTGGTAGAATTATACAAAAACTTTGGTGTGACTTCTAAATTTAAAAACCACACCTTAATACTAACCAAAACCGCGGTGGTAGAAAAAGACTCTGTCATAGCTTTTAATTTAGTAAACGCTCCAGATATTGCACAAACTATTGCGATAACGGCTTTAGGTTTAGGATTACAATGTGATTTGTTGGGATTACACACCTTAAAAATTAAAGAAACAGACCGATTGGAAGCTCTTAAAACCGAAATTGAAAAATTGGGTGGTAAAATTAAGGTGACAGATTCTAGTTTGCACTTGTCTAAAAATGAAAAACTTAGAGAGAATATTTCTATCGTAACGTACAACGATCATAGAATGGCTATGGCTTTCTCGCCTTTGGCTTTAAAAATCCCTCTGCGTATTGAAGACGCTTCAGTAGTATCAAAATCGTATCCTACTTTTTGGGACGACCTAAAAGGCATAGGTTTTTCATTTTAATAAATAATAATCAGTCATTTACTTGACAACGCCTATCTTGAGATTGTATCTTTGTAATCATAATATAAAACAAACTAAATGAAATTATCACATTTTGGCTTCGAATTACCGGAAGAGCTATTAGCAGAATACCCTTCTGAAAACAGAGATGAATCGCGTTTAATGGTTTTAAACCGAAAAGAGCAAACCATAGAACATAAGATGTTTAAGGACATCATAGATTATTTCGATGAAGAGGATGTAATGATACTTAATGATACAAAAGTATTTCCTGCACGTTTATTTGGTAACAAAGAGAAAACGGGAGCTAGAATTGAAGTGTTTTTATTAAGAGAATTAAACGAAGAACAACGTCTTTGGGATGTATTAGTAGATCCTGCTCGTAAAATAAGAATTGGAAACAAATTATATTTTGGAGAAGATGAAAGTTTAGTGGCAGAAGTAATAGATAACACGACGTCTAGAGGAAGAACATTACGTTTCCTTTACGATGGGTCTTACCAAGAATTTAGAAAAAAATTACACGAATTAGGAGAAACGCCACTTCCTAAATATATTAAGAGAGAGGTAGAACCAGAAGACGAAGAACGTTACCAAACTATTTTCGCAAAAACGGAAGGTGCAGTAGCTGCTCCAACTGCTGGATTACACTTTTCTAAACATTTATTAAAGCGTTTAGAGATTAAAGGTGTGGATTTTGCTGAGGTGACTTTACATGTTGGTTTAGGTACGTTTAACCCTGTAGAGGTTGAAGATTTATCGAAACATAAAATGGACAGTGAAGAAGTGTTTATTGGCCCTGAAACGGTAGAAAGAATAAACAGAGCTTTAAAAGAAAGAAAACGTATTTGTGCAGTGGGTACCACGGCAATGCGTGCTGTAGAAAGTGCAGTGTCTTCTAGTGCAACTTTAAACGAAATTAATGGATGGACAAACAAGTTTATTTTCCCTCCTTACGAGTTTAGTATTGCTAATTGCATGATTACCAATTTTCATACGCCAAAATCGACGCTGTTAATGATGGCTTCAGCTTTTGGAGGATACGATTTCGTTAAAAAAGCGTACGAGGAAGCGGTAAAAGAAAAATACAATTTTTACAGTTATGGAGATGCCATGTTAATCATCTAATAACACTTAAATAAAATGCTAAAAGCCTCAATTGTTATCAGTTGAGGCTTTTTTTAGTCCTAACACTATCATAAAAAATTAGCAATAATCGTTTATCGAAAAACGATTCACTATTTTTGCAAAACTTATGGCACAACAAAAAAAAGACATACGCGCATTAACTAAGGAGCAACTTCGCACATTCTTCGAAAAACAAGGGGATAAAGCCTTTAGGGGTAACCAAGTTTACGAGTGGCTGTGGAGTAAAGGCGCTCATAGTTTTGAAGATATGACCAACGTTTCTTTAGAAACGCGCGAGCTATTGGCCGAAAACTTTGTGATTAATCACATTAAGGTAGACACGATGCAGCGCAGTAGTGACGGTACCGTTAAAAATGCCGTGCGATTGTACGATGGCTTAATTGTAGAGTCTGTTTTAATACCAACGGCAAACCGTACCACGGCTTGTGTTTCTAGTCAGGTAGGGTGTAGTTTAGACTGTAAATTTTGTGCAACATCGCGTTTAAAGCGTATGCGAAACCTTAATCCCGACGAAATTTACGATCAGGTTATTGCTATCGACAACGAGAGTAGATTGTATTTTGATAGACCGTTAAGTAATATTGTGTTTATGGGAATGGGAGAACCCTTAATGAACTATAATAATGTTATTAAGGCCATCGATAAAATTACTTCTCCAGAGGGTCTAGGTATGTCGCCAAAGCGAATTGTAGTCTCTACGTCTGGAGTACCGAAAATAATAAAGAAAATGGCAGACGATGCTGTTAAATTTAATTTAGCCGTCTCTTTACATTCTGCAATCGATGAGGTGAGAACAGAAATTATGCCTTTTAACGAGCATTTTCCGTTAGCCGACTTGCGAGAATCTTTAGAATACTGGTATGCGAAAACAGAACGTAAAATAACTTACGAATATGTGGTTTGGAAAGGTATTAACGACAGGCAGAAAGATATTGATGCCTTAGTTCAGTTTTGTAAATATGTGCCATGTAAAGTAAATATTATAGAATATAACCCTATAGATGATGGTCAATTTCAACAAGCCGATAATCAAGCAATAGAAGATTATATTTACCACTTAGAGAAAAATAGAATAGTAGTTAATGTGCGCCGAAGCAGAGGTAAAGATATTGATGCAGCTTGCGGACAATTAGCAAATAAGAGTTAATAAACGATTAGAGTAAAATAAAAAGCGACCTAGAGGTCGCTTTTTTTTATGGTCTATTTTAAAGAATTAGTTCTTAATTAATTATAAAATTTTAGCTTTCCCATCAATAAATACTTTAGCTAAATATATCCCTGGTATTATCCGTCTCTATGGCAATCAATTAAAGCCCAATCTTCACGATCTTGATCGTTAAAGTTGCCAGACCACTTCGTGTTCTGCGTTTTTACATCAATTGTTAGAGCGAATGTAAAAGAAATAGTAAAGTCGTTTTTTCGTGATTTTTAGTTTTACTGTAAATGAGTTGAGTAATTACACGAATAATAATGAGTATAATATTTCTAGTGATAATTGTTATTAATAAAAAAACCTGAACAACTAAATGTTCAGGTTTTTGGTTTTATGAAAATGTTTTATGGTCTTATTGCTTTAAAACTTTAATTGTTTTAGAAGTGTTACCGATAAATACTTTTACTAAGTAAACACCATCTGTTAAACCACTCATAGCCACTCAACTATTCTCGGATAATGTTGAAGACAGGTCGACGATTATACTTGATGCTGGCTGTGGAACTGGGCTGGTAGGAGAGTACCTGCGTCGTCATGGTTACAAGAA
>JAGPVI010000352.1 GCA_018067115.1 Bizionia sp.
TCAAAACACACACTAACATAATGAAACTATCATTCGCAGTACTCGCAACCTTATTATTTATAACCTCAACACACGCACAATGGAGTAATAAAACCATTAAAGGAAATGGAAACGTTATTACAATTACTCGAAACACATTAGATTACGACGCTATTAAATGTGCAGGCTCGTGGGACTTTATTTTAGTACAAGGAAAAGAAGGCACTATTACTATTAAAGGGGAAGAAAACCTTTTAGACTACATTATTACTGAAGTAGACGGTGATGAGTTAATGATAAAAACCGAGAATAACATTAACTTAAAAACGAGTTTTAATAAAACGATTACAATCACCATTCCGTTTAAAGATATTAATAAAGTCGCTCTAGCAGGCTCTGGAGACATAACTAGCACACATACTATTAGAAGTAAAGATTTTGAAACTAAATTGGCCGGTTCGGGAGATATTATTCTTGATATTGAAGCTAAAAACGCAAAAGCGATTGTTACGGGCTCTGGCGATGTGACGCTAACAGGAAACACAACACATTTTGAAGCATCGGTAACAGGATCTGGAGATATACACGCTTACAAATTAAACGCTGAGACAGCAGATGTAAAAGTAACGGGTTCTGGAGATATAGAACTACACTGCGCTAATAGCATTGAAGCTAAAGTTACGGGCTCTGGAAACATTAAATACAAAGGTTCCCCAAGTAATAAAAAGAATAAAGTAACTGGTTCTGGAAGTATTGGCAAGTTCTAATACTTAAAATTGAGGTTTACTTTTAACTGTCACTTTTAAAACTAAAAAAGCCTCAATTTTAAAATTGAGGCTTTTTTATAATCACTAACGTAAACTCTAGCTTAGTTTAAAGTATAGTTATTTATTTCCATTACAGAAGTCGATTCAACACCGTCTGCTTGATCGTTTGTATAAGATACAGACTTTATAAGTCCGACATCTAAAGCGAAATAATATTCTGAATCTGCCGTAATTATTTGGTTAGGGAATTCTGGAGTAAAAGAACTTAAAGTAGATCCCACTTTAATCACATCGGTATACGTTACGCCATTAAGCTCTATAGAAATTCCTTTTTCTAAAATCGTGAAATCGTAATCTAAATTCATTGTAATATCTGGTAACGTCGGTATATTAGGGTCTTGAGTAACATAACTAGTTACTGTTTGAGCTGATGACGTCCATGTTGCTCCTGCATCCAAATAATCTTTTAGCATAATGACACTATATCCTGTCTGAGATAAAGAAAGCATACCGCCTCCCAAATCTGCTTGTAAATCTCCAACAGTCATGACATAATCTCCTCCGTTTTTTCTAGAATAGGTAGATATATCTAGACCGTCAAACTCTGTTCCGTCTGTAGCTGTACCGTTTGGCATAAATTGTAAATATCTAAAAACCGAATTTCCTTGGTAATTTACATTAGCATCAATTTCCATTACATAATCTTCTTGAGCTACATCGTCTACTGTGTAATCGTAATTCCATACATTATTAACAGCCATAGGCCAGTAATCTCCAGTAGATTCACCACCTGGAGGTCCAGAACCATCGTTATTAACACCAAAGTCTACCGAACCATCTGCATCAAAATTATAGTCTGGGTCTAAAGGTTCATTCTCACAAGAAAGTGTTGTCATTAATAGCACAGAAAGTGTTAAAAAGGAAAGTAATTTTAGTTTTTTCATCTATTTTATTGGTTAATTAGTTTAACAAACATACGGAAATAAATTAAATTCACTCCTTTTCTCTCGGTACTCTAAACAATAAAATGATTCCTATTAAGAAGAAAACAAACAGAAATAAAATTGAATTCCGCATACTACCTGTAATCTGATCTATTGTTCCGTAGATTATCATACCGATTACAATACCTATTTTTTCTGCAACATCAAAAAAGCTAAAATAAGATGTTGTGTCTTTCGTTTCGGGTAGAAATTTAGAATATGTAGAACGCGCGAGCGATTGTATACCCCCCATTACCAAACCAACCAAACCAGCAGCAATATAAAACTGTGTTGGTGTAATCATAAAATACGCATAGAAACACAGTCCCATCCAAATAATATTAATGGCAATCAATGTTTGAATGTTTCCAAATTTTGCCGAAGCTCTAGAGGTTAAAACCGCACCTATAATGGCCACCACTTGAATAACTAAAATACTCACAATAAGCCCCATTGTTTTGCCATCTTCGGCCCACGCAATTTCTTCTTCGCCAAAATAAACAGCCACAAGCATAATAGTTTGCACCGCCATACTAAACACAAAAAAGGCGCCTAAATACCGTTTCAGTCTCAAATTTTGCTGCAGTTGTTTCCATACCAATTTCAACTCTTTAAAACCATTAAAAACCACAGAAGCTGTTACCTTATTGCCTTTAGACGTTCCCTTAGGTAAAATATAAAAACTATATTGACTAAAGACTATCCACCAAATACCTACAGTTAAAAACGAATACCGCATCATTTGCATTTTCGCCTCACCTGTTTCTTGGCTCATAACCATTGCTAAATTAATTACTAGCAATAGTACGCTACCAATATACCCCATAGAAAACCCTTTAGCACTAATCTTATCTTGTTGCTCCGGGAATGCAATATCTGGTAAATAAGAGTTATAGAAAACCAAACTCCCCCAATAGCCCATTAAACCCATAAAATAAAAGAGTAAACTAGTATAGATATGCTCTAAGCTAAACCAATACAGGCCAATACAACCGGCACCTCCTAAGTAGCAGAAAAACTTCATAAAGTTTTTCTTATTCCCGACATAATCGGCAATACCAGATAATAACGGTGAGGTAAATGCAACGACCAAAAAGGTAAATGCCGTTACAAAAGTAATAAGCGCAGTACTTTTAAACTCGAAACCAAAAGCGGATACTTTCTTGATTTCGTCAGCAAATAACGCCGAATAAAAGATGGGGAATATAGACGATGCTATAGTTAATGTGTATACAGAATTTGCCCAATCGTAAAACGCCCAAGCATTCAGTAATTTTTTACTTCCTTTCTCTAAATGTGCCATAAAATAAAAGCCACTCGTTTTTAGGAGTGGCTTCGAAAATAAGTAATTCTATAAAGTTATATGCAAATTAACTTTAAAATTTATTTACAGGTC
>JAGPVI010000367.1 GCA_018067115.1 Bizionia sp.
CAATAAGTCAATATCTAAAAGTGAGCCTTTAAAGCCGGGTGAATTCTATGACATTACATTTAAACTTATGCCAGACGATCAGATAATTCCTGTAGGTCAGCAAATAGGATTAATGATTTTTTCTAGTGACTCTGAATTTACAATCTTACCAAAACCTGGTACCGAATTAACTATAGATTTACAAGCGACGTCGTTAACCTTACCTATAGTTGGTGGCGAAGAAGCTTTAAAAAGAGCAACAAAGAACTAAACACATAGTATTATAATTTAAACCACTTTAAGGCTTAGAATAAGTTTTAAAGTGGTTTTTTGTTTTTTTATGATGCTATACTCACATTTTAAAAATGCAATTCGACTATCTTTGTACCACATTTTAAACTATGAAATTCAAACTACTGTCTTCACCTTTACAAGGTTTTACGGATTATCGTTTTCGTAACGCCCAACAAAAATATTTTGGAGGAATCGATACTTTTTATGCACCCTATATTCGTTTAAACGGAAAGCTTAAAATTAAATCATCCTACGAACGTGATTTATTACCAGAAAATAATACGACGCTAGAGGTGATTCCGCAAGTGATTACTAACGACGCTGAAGAGTTTTTATTTGTTGCCAAATACATTCGCGAATTAGGCTACAAAGAATTGAATTGGAATTTAGGCTGCCCTTACCCAATGGTTACCAATCGCGGGATGGGCTCAGGATTAATTTGTGACCCCAATAAAATTGACGCTATTTTAGATCGTGCACACAGTGAAACGGATATTTTAGTCTCAATGAAAATGAGAATGGGTTACGAAAATCCGGAAGAAATTTTACACACGTTCCCTATTTTAGAAAAATATCCTATTAAAAATATTGCTATTCACGCGCGTATTGGAAAACAACTGTATAAGGGAGGTGTAAACTTGGATGCGTTTCAAAAATGTGTAGAAACCTCTAAGCAGAAACTGTATTATAACGGCGATATTACAACGGTTTCAGGCTTTAAAGCAATGCAAGAACAATTTCCATCTATCGATCATTTTATGATTGGCCGCGGATTAATTGCCGATCCGTTTTTACCGAGTATGATTAAAAATGATACTACCGAATACCCTAAAAATCGCTGGTCTATTTTTAAAGAGTTTCACGATGAAATTTATCACCAATACGATGCAACACTTTCGGGTCCCACGCCCATAAAAATGAAAATGTTGGGGTTTTGGGAGTACTTTTCTCAGTCGTTTTCTAATCCACAAAAAACGTATAAGAAAATTAAAAAAGCATCAAATCCTGTAAAATATCAAGCAGCAGTAGCAGAAATTTTAGCTTCAGAAAAATAATGACTTTGCTTTAAAAGCTTCTATTTTTATTTGATTTATCACCACCAAAATGAACTAAAAATGAAGCACTTCCGTAGAAAAACAACAGTATTTTCGTTAATCTAACGTTAAGCCTTTTTATTATACTTATGCTTTAGGTATTTTTATGTAATGAAATCATCTAAACAAAAAATAACCTTTAAAGTTATCATTGGCTATATCACCTTGGGGGTTTTAGTCGCTATTTCGGGGTATTTATTGTTATCGGAAGTAAAAACATATTTAATAACTCAGAATGAAGATGTTTTCGATAGAACGAAGATTTTAAAAACGGGAAGTTTAATAGCAGATATCTACGAGAATGAAAGTTTGGCGCGTGCGGCGATTCAGTTAAACTCTCAAGAAAAATATGACGACTACATTCTGAAAAACGATTTATTACTTCAAAAAATAGATTCATTAAATGCTTTTGTGAGCAACACTTACCAAAAGGAATTACTAGATAGCATCAAGCTTGTTTTTAATAATAAGCTTAAAAATATGAATGATTTAAAAGCTATTAAATTAGAAAATTCTTCAGAAATCACATTAAAAAATGCCATTACAAAACTAAATTCTATTGATGGTTTATTGGGTAAACTAAACATTACCGATTTTGTAGAAAATCCAAATACACTAAATGCCAAAACGAAACAAAATTTAACCGAATACGTTGAGTTACTAAACAAATACCGCCCGGTTGATACTTTAGTTACTAAAAACCAAAAGAAAATTGATTCTTTAGTCTCCGTGTCTCGAGTCTTATTAAAAAATGTACAAACAAAAACGTTAGCACAAAAAATATCACTTCAAAATAAAGAACAAGAATTAGTGGAGATTGATTTAACGGCTTCTAAGCACTTAAAAAACTTATTGCAAACTTTAGAGTCGGAAGTCTTGGCTTACGATTATGCGATTCAACAAAGTAGAAACGAGACGTTAGATCGCAGTATTTCAATTTTAATTAGTTTAGCAATCGTTAGTTTTATTAGTGTTATTATTTTTTCACTCCTAATTCTTAATGATTTCTGGAAAGCACAGCGTTATCGAGAAGAATTGGAAATTGCCAATGAAAAAACATCCAATTTATTAAAAAGCAGAGAACAATTAATCTCGATGGTAAGTCACGACTTGCGCTCCCCACTTGGCACAATTACCGGTTATAGCGAATTACTACAAACCGTAAAAGAGAAAAAAAAATTAGATTATTACAGTAAAAACATAAAAAATGCTGCCACTTACATGGCGAAATTGGTAGATGATTTATTAGAATTTTCAAAACTTGAACACGGTAATATTAACGTAGAGTCTGTACCTTTTAATTTAAAAAGTAGTATTGAGGATGTGTGTTCGTTAGTGCAAACAAATAATATAAAAAGTCCCGTTTCATTACGAGTTAATTTTGATGATAATTTTCCAGAAACTATAATTAGCGATCCGTTTAGAATTAAACAAATCCTTTTTAATCTTGTAGAAAACGCTTATAAATTCACTGAAAAAGGAACTATTACAGTTGCTGTAAAACTTAAAGACAACGCGAATAAAAAGCAATTGCATATTATAGTTACCGATACGGGCATTGGGATTAGCAAATCGCAACAGCACTTAATTTTTAATGAGTTTACTCAAGCCTCCAACAGTACTAAAAGCTTAAAAAATGGCTTTGGATTGGGACTTACCATTTCTAAAAAAATCGCAAAATTACTTCAGGGTGATTTAACCTTAGCGAGTACATTAAACGAAGGAAGCTCGTTTACGCTATCAATACCTTATAAAGCTGCTGCTGGAAAATCTATAAACACGTCCGCTTTAAAAACAATTGTTGTTATTGACGACGATGATACTTTACGACAATTAATAAAAGAGGTTCTTGAAAAAAAAGATATACTAGTTTACGATTTTCAAAATGCAAAAACAGCATTAACAGAATTGCCAAATATTGCTTACGATTTGATTATTACCGATATTCAATTGCCAAAAATGAATGGTTTTCACTTTTTAGAAACCATTAAAAAGACCGCTTACCATAAAAACAAACCCGTTATTGCGATGACGGGTCGTGCACATCTTGAAGCCAATCATTATACCAGTAATGGGTTTTCATCGGTACTTATTAAACCGTTTTCCCCACAAAAATTAACGCGTACGTTATCTTCTTATTTCTCTATAAGTAGTGATAATAAAACTCCTAAAGTCACTATAAGAACTCAAAACAAGAGTGAGTTATATAGTCTAAAAAGTTTAGTGGCTTTTTTAGGTGACGATGAGCCATCTATACAAGAAACACTGCGCAATTTCACAAGAGATACAAAGCAGAATACAACAGAGTTAGAAAGCGCTATTAAGGAGAGTGATATTTCTGCAATTAACCATATTAGCCATAGAATGTTGAGTATGTTTAATCAATTAGAAATCGAAACTGTTTTACCGTATTTACGCTATTTTGAACGTGCTAAAACTGTAAACAAGGAGAAATTTGAAGCTTTAAAAATGCATTTGGAATCACTGATTAAAACCTTAGAAGATGATTTTAATTAAGAATTAAACGTTTAATAGTCTAGTGTTTATATCACTTCGAGCCCAGTCTAAAACAGATTAATTAATATCGTATTCCTTCATTTTATTGTACAAGGTTTTCCTGGTAATATTTAATAGTTTCGCGGCTTTAGTTCGGTTATAATCAACTTCGTTTAACGCATTAACTATTAATTCTTTTTCATGATCTTTTTTAGAGAAATTTTCGATTCCTGGTTTTGGTTGTGTTTCATTTTTAAACTCTGCCGGCAAAGCAGAAACTTCAATATAATCTCCGGTTGTTAATAATGTTGCACGTTTAATAACGTTAGATAACTCACGCACATTTCCTGGCCAGCTATAATTTTGAAAGACTTTTACAACCTCTGGAGAAAACCCAATAACCTCTTTTTTGAGCTGCATATTTGCTTTCGATAAAAAGAAATCGGCATACAAAATAATATCACTTTTACGCTCGAATAAATTAGGTACTTGAATACTAAACTCATTTAAACGATGATATAAATCTTCTCTAAATGTATTGGCTTCCACTGCTTTTAACAAGTCTTCGTTGGTTGCGGTAATTAAACGAATATCTACTTCTATCTCGATATTGCTACCTATAGGTTTTACACGGCGTTCTTGCAGCGCACGCAATAGTTGAATCTGGTTTTGGTAGGATAAGTTTCCAACCTCATCCAAAAAAAGAGTCCCGTTGTTAGCCGCTTCAAAATGACCTATTTTATCATTAAAAGCACCTGTGAACGCTCCTTTTTTATGTCCGAAAAACTCGCTAGATGCTATTTCTTTTGGGATTGCCCCACAATCTACCGCTATAAAAGGAGCGTCACTTCTTGAACTTTGTAAATGAATAGATTTTGCCACGACCTCTTTCCCTGTTCCGCTTTCGCCAGTAATAAGCACAGACATATCGGTTGGTGCTACCAAGTCTATGTATTCATATAATTTTTTTGAAGCATTACTAATGCCTTTTATAAATGAAGAATTGGAAGCTGAAGATTCATTTTTACTATTTTGAGACGCTTTCTTTTTAGTAATATCCGTTAATTTAGAATCTAAAGTGTTTTCTTGAGATGTTTTAGGATTTTCCTCTAAAGCATTTTTTATTATCTCCAATAATTCATCTGGATTAAATGGTTTCGAAATATAATCGAAAGCACCATTTTTCATTGCTTTTACCGCTGTGGTTACTTCTGCATAACTGGTCATTAAAACCACTGGCGTTAGTTTTTCGCTGTGTTTAACGTCGTCCAGTAAAGAAATTCCATCCCCATCAGGAAGTCTTAAATCGGTAAAGATTAAATCAAATCGTTCTGTTTTAATTAAGGTCTTAGATTGCGCAATAGAATGCGATAACACAATATTAAATTTATGTCGCTCTAAAAAACGCTTTAACATTTGTGAAAAAGCGATATCATCTTCAACTAATAAAATAGATTTCATTGCGGCTCTTTTTGTAAAAATAAACCTTATTTAATAGTGACATTATAAAAAAACCTTAAATAAAAAAAAGCGCTTTATATAAAGCGCTTTTTTTTCGATCTTGTAAAAACTATGACCGTTTTTATTCTTTGGTTGATTTATTTAGTAGATAAACATTACTAATTATTCTACTTCTTTTAACCACTCTCCTGTTTTTGACGCGTAAACCGTTTGCACTGCTCCCTCAACAGACAATTCTAGTTTGTACTGCTCTTTTTCGTTTACATATGCTTTGGCAATAGTTGCACCTTCAAAGTCTTTATTCACTGCACTTAAAACTGCTTCTGGTAATTCGTCTGCTGAAATTTCTGTAAATCCTTCAGCTGTAATTTCATTTACAATGGATTGCTGTGGTACAACTGTTGTTGCGTAAGTTGCTGTTCCTCCTAATACTAATGCTGCTACTAAAAATAAATTTTTCATAATATAATATGTTTTTAATTGTTTATTTGTTTTTGTTGTATTCACTTTAATTATTCAGAAATGATTGAGATTATTTAGTCTCTAACCACTCTCCTGTTTTCGATGCGTAAACAGTTTGCACTGCGCCTTCAACAGATAATTCTAATTTGTATTGCTCTTTTTCGTTAACGTATGCTTTAGCAATACTTGCGCCTTCAAAGTCTTTTTTCACTGCAATTAAAACGGCTTCTGGTAATTCGTCTACTGAAATTTCTGTAAATCCTTCAGCTGTAATTTCATTTACAATAGATTGCTGTGGCAAAACTGTGGTTGCATAAGTTGCTGTTCCTCCTAATACTAATGCTGCTGCTAAAAATAAATTTTTCATAATATGATATGTTTTGTTTGTTATTAATTGATTTCTCTTTAGTTATTGAAATAAATATGCCATTAACATTTACAAAGAGAAATAACACCTCAACACCCTGTATATAAAAGACTTATATATTTTAAAATAATATATAGATAGATTTCATATTGGGTAAACCACACAACATTACCCATGTATTGAGTAATTTTTACCCAATTCAACTACCCAAATTTGTAAATGGGATCCATTAAACTGATTTAAAAATGCAAGAGTCTATTAATTAAGTCTCTTTTCAAGCTACTTTATTTGCATATCTTCGCGTTATAAAACAATTCACTTTGAAAGACTTCTTACTTATAACTCCCCCTTTTACGCAACTTAATACGCCGTATCCCGCTACAGCATACTTAAAAGGGTTCTTGAAAACGAAAGGTATTAGTGCGTTTCAAATGGATTTGGGTATCGAGGTTATTTTAGAGCTGTTTACTAAAGACACGTTTTCTCAACTCTTTGATTATGCTTACGATAATGACACTATTGTTACTGAAAACAGTGAACGTATTTATAGTTTAAGGCAGGATTATTTGCAACCGTTAGACGAGGTTATTAAGTTTCTGCAAGGAAAAAATAACACTTTTGCTAGACAAATTTGTACGGTTAACTTTTTACCCCAAGCCTCGCGTTTTGAGCAGTTGGACGATTTAGACTATGCGTTTGGCCTTATGGGAATGCAGGATAAAGCCAAACATTTAGCCACTTTATATTTAGAGGATTTATCCGATTTTATAATTGAATGTATAGATCCTAATTTTGGGTTTAGCCGTTATGCAGAACGCTTAGGGCAAAGTGCCAACGCGTTTGATGAATTGTATCAAGAGCTTCAAAAAGAACCTACTCGCATTGATATTATTACTCTAAATATTTTAGATCGTCAATTACAAAAAACGAAGCCTAAACTTGTAGGCCTTTCTGTTCCGTTTCCGGGAAATTTATATAGCGCCTTTAGATGTGCTCAATATATAAAAGCTAATTTCCCTACTATAAAAATAACAATGGGCGGTGGTTTCCCGAATACAGAATTACGCTCTTTAACGGATACACGCGTGTTTAATTTTTTTGATTTTATAACTTTAGATGACGGGGAGCTGCCTATAGAATTACTACATACAAACCTAGCCAAAACTGAAGAACCACAAGAATTTAAACGTACTCTATTATTAGAAAATGGTGCGGTTACTTATAAAAATAATTCCACAACACCAGATTATAAACAAGCACAAGTTGGCACACCCGATTATAGCGATTTATTGTTAGACCAATATATTTCGGTTATAGAAATCGCTAACCCTATGCACAGTTTATGGAGCGATGGCCGCTGGAATAAACTCACAATGGCGCACGGCTGTTATTGGGGAAAATGTACGTTTTGCGACATCTCGCTAGATTACATAAAAATTTACGAGCCTATTGCGGCCAAATTACTCGTGGATAGAATGGAAGAACTTATTGCCCAAACGGGAGAATATGGTTTTCATTTTGTCGACGAAGCAGCACCACCTGCATTAATGAAAGCACTAGCTTTAGAAATTATAAAACGAAAACTTGTTGTAACCTGGTGGACGAACATTAGGTTTGAAAAAAACTTCACAAAAGACCTCTGTTTGCTGTTAAAAGCCTCAGGGTGTATTGCCATTTCTGGAGGTCTGGAAGTCGCTTCCGATAGGCTTTTAGAATTAATTGATAAAGGGGTAACGGTAAAACAAGTGGCGCAAGTAACCCGCAATCTTACCGAAGCCAATATTATGGTGCACTCTTATTTAATGTATGGCTACCCTACTCAAACCGAGCAGGAAACGGTAGACAGTTTGGAAATGGTGCGTCAGCTTTTTGAAATTGGTATTTTGCAATCAGGATTTTGGCATCAGTTTGCTTTAACAGCACATAGCCCGATAGGTAAAAACCCCGAAGAGTATGGTGTAACACCGCATTACAACACGATTACTTTTGCTAATAACGATGTTGATTTTTCTGACAGTACTGGAATAGATCATTCTAAATTTAGTTACGGATTAAAAAAATCGTTATTCAATTTTATGCACGGAATTGGATTTGAATTACCTTTACAAGAGTGGTTTGATTTTGATATTCCGGAGACCAAAATTCCATATCAATTTATTGAAGAATGTCTTGTTAACGAGCAACATTTTAGCACCAAACCAACCTCAAAAATAGTATGGCTTGGTCATTATCCTTTAGTTGAAGAAACGTCGAAAACTAAAAAAGGACAAACTTTTAATCAACTACACCTTACGTTTCATACTAAAACAGATGCCATTACTATAACTTTAAGTAAAGCGCACGGCGATTGGTTTTTGGAACAATTAGAGACTTTAAAACCTAATAATGATAAGCTTCCAACATTTTCACAATTAAAAAAAGATTTTGAAACGTCGTTTGAAGATTTTGAATTATTCTGGTATTCTAAACCACTATTAAAATTGAGAGACGCTGGCTTATTAGCCATTTAAAACTAAAAAGCAGTAAAGGACCAACTATTTAAAAGTTGCTCCTTTACTGTTGTATTATTTATAGGTTTTTGTGAATAAGCACAAATTGTGCTTTTCTTAAAAGCTGTTACTTCTTTGTTAAAGCTATTTTTAATCCCATTAAAATAAAAATAACTCCTGTGCCTTTATTCATCCAATAATCTGCTTTTGGATTTTTCATTATTTTCTCTGAAAACGTACCGGCAAAAAACGTTAATATTAAATACCAAGCTACACCAATCATCGCGAATGTAATTCCTAAAATAATAAAAGGCAAAGCGCTTTCTAATTGTGCTGGGTTTATAAACTGA
>JAGPVI010000370.1 GCA_018067115.1 Bizionia sp.
CTCACCTCTTACCATTCCGAACAGAGAAGTTAAGCCCGATTGCGCCGATGGTACTACATTCGTGGGAGAGTAGGTCGTCGCCTTTTTTAAAGAACCCTTCATAGAAATATGAAGGGTTTTTTTATGCCTTAAAATCGCGTAGAACTGCTATACATAACGCAGGCATAGCGCTGTAGCTTTACTTACTGGTTAGATGAGTATGCGGTTTTAATGCCTTCCTGTTATTATTATTAGTCGAGTTTCTGCGCTCTAAGAAGTCTTACCCTATATTTTTCTCTAAAAATTTATAAAAGTGTTTTTACTTTTATAATATCTGTGTTGACCTATCGCATATTATTTTACCTATTCCTGTTTGCCTATTTTGAACTTATTCGCTTTTATAGTGTCGTTTAAACCATCCTTTCTCTTAATAAGGACTGCTTATAATAAATAGACTCTTACGTGTTTATAATAGTTAAATCAGTTTAACTTTATAGAAATGTATTTTAAATAGTGTCTCTAAAAATACATTGCCCATATTATTATTTGTAGCAATACTTCATTTCTAATTTTATCCTGGTTTCGGCCTTTGTACGGTGAAGAATGGGAGTTTTAGTTTTTATGTTCTTTTTTCAAATCAATTCTTCAACAACGTTTCGGCTTTTAGTAACTTTAATATATTGATTGTTAGTGTATTGTTTTTTGTTTTTATAGAAATTTACTTACATTGCGCTTTCAAATTCACTTTACTTTTTATTTATTTGAAGTGTTTAAGTGAAATTTTGTATGCATAATTTTTATTGATTCCCTCAATAGCGTATTGCTGTTTTCAATAATTATGTCCATTGGCTAGTAATTTAATTACTAGAATTAATTTGTGTTTATTGGCCGTTAACAATAACTAACATCAATAAACATTACTACTTATGAAAACATTAAAAATTACATTTATCGCACTTTTTTCTATCGGATTATTTACAGCATTAGCGTCTACGGTAAGCAGTAATCCAACGGCAACGACTAACAAAGATATTACGCCAACAGAAGTACATTTAGCAACAACGTCTCATAAAGTAAAAATTAGCGTACCTACAAACGGATAGAATCTATACATAAAGCATATAAAAGGAATATCTTTACAATATATTTTCTGAGATAAAATCAAAATTTTTAGTCTTAAAAGTATACATTGTAAAGGGACCCTTAACGTTAATTATATTGAAGTACTTTTTTTATTTATTAGGAGTAGTAATACTCTTGCCTTCTTGCTTGTATTCTCAATCGCTAAAGGAGAAGAGAGTAGATAGTATTTATCAGCTTCACGATCTTGCAAAGTCCACGTCTTATTCTATGCCTCAGCGTTTTGGTTACGCCAGAAGAGCCATAGCATTATCGCGCGTTCAGAAAGTAGATAGTATTTTATTATCTAGTAATCGGGTGTTGTCTTATCTATTTATTATTAACAGGGAAATCGACTCTATTTATGCTATAAATAAAGAGAATTTAAAATTATCGTCTCGTTTAAAGGATTCCTTACGAATGGCTTATGCGGCAAATAATCTAGGCTATTATTTTCAAGAAACTAATGTTTTAGATAGTTCTTATTACTACTATGTAAAAGCACGAAAACTTTATCAGTCTCAGGGAAAAGTAAGTAACGAAGCTTCTGTATTGCTTAATATGGCGATTATTCAAGAGCAGGAGCGTGACTTTATGGGAAGTGAAATTAGTGCGATAAAGGCTATTGAAGTCTTAAAAACCCTGCCACCAAGCGACGCTATTCACGATTTGCTATGGTCTTTACATAATGTCGTTGGTATTGCGGCCGAGCAGCTACAACGATTTGATGAAGCGATAGACTATCATTCTAAAGCTCTTGTTTATGCTAATAAAATGAAGCAAAGTGAGAGTTTGCAGCTATATACTCAAACTAATTTGGCTATTCTATACCGCAGGAAAGGGAATTATGAAAAAGCAGCCAATCGTTTCAACGCTATTTTAAAGAATACAACCCTTAAATACGAAGACCCTAGTACCTACTCATTAGTACTGTCTGGTTTAGCTTATTGTGAGTTTCTAGATCCTAAAAAAAATAACGACGCTGAGATTCAATCAAGGTTTAAAGAGTCTATTACTATTGCAGAAGAATCAGGTTTTTTAATGGAGCTTATGTATGCTAATCAATATTATGGAGAGTATTTATTAGATAAAGATAATAATGCCGAAGCATTAGCGCATATTAACAAAGCATACAAATTAGCAAAAGAATTAAGTGCTAACGAATCTATTTTAAACACTCTATTGCTAAAATCTAAAATTGGCGACGATTCTATTTCTAAAAACCACCTCCTAAGACACATAGAATTAAACGACAGTTTATTGTTAAAAGAGCGTCTTATACGTAATAAATTTGCACGTATAGATTACGAAACTGATGTTATAAAAAAAGAAAAGGAAATTATATCCAAACAACGTTTATGGCTGCTTTTAATATCTGCTATTTTATTAATCTCATTATTTTTATTATACAGTATTAAAACCCACCGTTCTAGAAAAAGAGAAATTGAAATTGCTAAATCCCAGCAAGAGGCGAATGAAAACATTTATAGTTTAATGTTATCGCAGCAAAAGCAGTTGAATGAAGCCAAGGAGCAAGAGAAAAAGAGAATTTCTCAAGATTTACACGATGGTATTTTAGGACGGTTGTTTGGAACACGTTTAAGTTTAGATAGTTTAAATTTTAATAAAACGGATGAAGCTATCGCTACAAGAAGTAATTATATTAATGAACTAAAAAGTATTGAAAATGACATCCGACAAGTGTCTCACGATTTGAATACCGATTTTATTAGTGAGTCGAAATTTACAGATATAATAGAATCGTTGGTAGAAACCCAAACGACAACATTAGGATTAAAGTATAGTATTGGTATAGACGATGATATTAACTGGGACCAACTGCCGTATAAGACTAAAATTCATATGTATCGCATTATTCAAGAGTCGCTGCAAAATATTTTTAAACATGCTGAAGCTACTAAAGTGTCTGTTGTTATTGAATTACAGAATAAAAACCTTATTT
>JAGPVI010000375.1 GCA_018067115.1 Bizionia sp.
ATAACCGGGAAGCAATCTGCGACAAGAATTCCGATCAGAATATTGCGTTGGTTGGTAATAATCGCATCACTATCTGCTGTAAACACCACTTTATCATCTTCCATTTCAGCATGTACCCAAACTTTACTTTGGCAGCCTTTAATGATGTTATCCTGAGTTTTGTATTGCTCATCAATCAAGGGCAAGGTTTTACCAAGATCGATCATATATTGGTAACGTTCTTCCCAATCTTCAAACATTGAAAATTCATCAATAATCTCTTCTTGTATTTCTTTAATAGTTTGCATTTCTATCGATTAAATATTCGTAAATCAGATTACAAAATTAAGCATTACAAATGTAAAACTCCTATTTTTTGCGATTTGTTAACGCTATCATCTTTTCAATAAGATCTGCAAGAACCGTATTCGGGTTACCGGCATCGAAGGCCTGAGATTGGTACGTTACTCCGTTTTTTGAAACTATTAAAGTCCCAATGGCAGCACCGTCGTACTCATGTGCTTTGGTAGGCGCTTCTAGTTCTGGAATCGCAACTAAATCGATTGCATTTGTTAATTCTACTACTTGTCTCCATTGTTTGTCGTCAAGTTTTAAAGTCTGTGCTTTCGCATTGCGTTCATTTACCCAAGACACCACCTTATTAGTAATGGTTATACTTTTGTAGCTCCCTCTTGTTACCGCCGAGTATTCTAAACTTATGTTCTCATTTTGCGTCATTTTCTCTTGAGTCTCTGGTAACGTATCTGCTTTTGAAGCATCACTAGAAGCGCCACAAGCATTTAACATTATCGTAAATAATAGTATGGTAATTGTTTTCATTTTAAATGGTTTTTCGTTTACACTTATTATAATACAAAAAAGACGCCAAAATGACGTCTTTTAAATTTAATATTAAAAAAAAATTAATTTGCTAAACCTTCTCTTACTCCACCTGGTGCAAATAAAGCGCGCATTCTATTTCTTTGCCCATCAGAGAACATATACATACAAGCATCATCTACATAATCCATATAATTCATAGTCATATCATTAGATTTACAATTATAGGTAGGATACGATGGACACCCGTAATTTGGAGCATCAGATTTTGGTGTATCTACAACAAAGTCATCCCTGTTACATCTACCGTCTCCCCAAATATGACGTAAGTTTAAATAGTGTCCTACTTCATGAGTTGTCGTTCTACCCCCATCGAAAGGAGAAGCAACATAACCGGTAGTACCAAAATATTGTGGACCTACAACAACACCATCAGTACCTGAAGGACCTCCTGGAAATTGAGCATAACCCAAAATCCCACCTCCAATATTACATACCCAAATATTCAAGTGAGTGTCTGGAGTTACCGGAGGGTACGCGTTTTTTACGGCATCATTAGTCCCCCAAGATGCTGTTGAATTAGCATGTCTAAACGTCCCGGCCAAAGTAAATTCTATCTCTGTATCTGTAATATCATTACTGAATTCCGCAGGTAATTGACTAGCATCACTATTTGCTAATCTAAAATCTTCATTTAAAACGGCTATTTGAGATCCTATTTGATTGTCACTAATATTCTGATTGCTATTACTATATACCACATGCACATATACAGGAATATTTAATGTTCCCAAACCGTCATCTATAGGAGTGACATCGTCACCTCCAGAGCCACCGTCACCCGGTCCACCACCATTTCCGCCTGGCTTACCTTTCGCTGCTATTAAACTTCTAGACTGGTATTCTATATCATACATTTTTTTCTCTAATCCCCTGTCTTCGTTTAATAAACGGTTTAAGTTTACCATAGTATGACAAACAGGTTTACCTTCTGCCATTCTTAGAGATTCATCTATATCTGCATCTGTATACACATAAAAATCGGACATATCAATATTTGTCTCTTGTTGTAGTTCTTCCGATTTATCTTCATTACAAGAAGAAAACAGTAAAGTTAATGCCAAGGCACTAAAAAGCAATTTTTTCATATTAATTAAATTTAAGTTAAAAGATTGCTAAATATACAGTAATAACTACTTAATAGAAGTGTATAATTAACATATAACCTAATTTTTCGATTAAATGAAAATATAAAAAATCATTCGGTTTTTTAAGGGAGTAACAAAAGCGAGCTCGCGTGCTGGCTTTAGTAGCACTAAGACAACATCATTTTTGCTTTTTTAACACCTTCTACTAAAGCGTCGATTTCTGCTTTAGTATTGTAAAATGCAAACGATGCTCTTACTGTGCCCGGAATTTTAAAGAAATCCATTATTGGTTGCGTACAGTGGTGGCCAGTTCTTACGGCAATTCCCATTTTATCTAATAAGGTTCCTACGTCGTAAGGATGAATACCTTCTAAATTAAAAGAAATAACCGAGGTTTTATTTTTACTAGTTCCGTAGATTTTTAAACCTTCAATTTCTAGTAATTTAAGAGTTCCGTAGTCTAATAAATCGTGTTCGTAAGCTTCAATTTCAGGAAATCCTATGGTATTCATATAATCTATAGCGGCACCAAATGCAATACCACCACAAATATTTGGCGTACCAGCTTCAAACTTATGTGGCAAACCAGCATACGTTGTTTTTTCGAAACTTACTTGATCTATCATCTCACCACCACCTTGATACGGTGGTAATTTCGTTAGCCATTCTTCTTTACCATATAACATTCCAACACCTGTTGGACCACACATTTTGTGCGCAGATGCTACATAGAAATCAACATCCAAAGCTTGAACATCGGGTTTAATATGCGGACACGCCTGTGCCCCATCGATTAAAACAGCCGCTCCAAAATCATGGGCTCTTTTTATAATATATTCTATAGGATTAATTGTTCCTAAAGCATTAGAAATATGATTTACAAATACTAATTTGGTACGTTCGGATAATAAATCGTCATACGCATCCATAATAAGCTCGCCTTCCAAGTTCATTGGAATCACTTTTAAAATGGCTCCTGTGCGCTCACAAAGCATTTGCCAAGGCACAATATTACTGTGGTGCTCTAAGGCAGACACGATAACCTCATCTCCTTTAGTTAACAGAGAAGAAAACCCTTGCGCTACTAAATTGATGCTCTCTGTGGTACCAGCCGTAAGAATAATCTCGTAGTTATGCTTAGCATTAAAGTGCTGCTGGACTGTGTTACGCGCGTGCTCGTACTTGTCGGTTGCTTCTTGGCTTAATGTATGTACACCTCTATGGATGTTGGCGTTATAATTACTGTAATAATCTACAATAACATCTATTACTTGCTGCGGTGTTTGCGACGTTGCAGCATTATCAAAATACACTAAAGGCTTGCCGTTTACTTGACGTGAAAGTATTGGAAAATCTTTTCTTATGTTGTCTACGTTTAGCATCATTTTTAATGTATAATTATTTATTGAGTAGCCTTCAAAAAGCCATTTATTTAATTCTAAACAAAAATACAAAACGTTTTTCATCTAGTCGATTCATTTTATCAATATCAAGCCCTGAATTCATCTTTATCCGTTCAAATAAAAAAAGCCATTTCTAAGATATAGAAATGGCTTTTTTAATGACTGATTATGGTGTGTTTTATAAGTCGAAACCAATATTTACACCTAATTTATTTGCTATTACTTTAGTAATGCGTTGTTTTAATTCTGGAATTCTTACAGAACTTAAAACATTGTTACTAAAAGCATACATTAATAATGCTTTAGCTTCTTTTTTAGGAATACCACGAGAACGCATATAGAACATAGCACTTTCGTCTAACTGCCCAATAGTACAACCGTGAGAACATTTTACATCGTCGGCAAAAATCTCAAGTTGCGGCTTCGTGTTTATTGACGCTTTATCGCTTAATAAAATATTATTGTTAGCTTGAAAAGCATTTGTTTTCTGCGCCAGTTTTTCTACTACAATTTTACCATTAAAGACACCCGTTGCACTATCGCCAAAAATACCTTTATAATCTTGGTGACTTTCGCAATTTGGCTCGATGTGGTGCACCAAAGTATTGTGGTCTACGTGTTGCTTATCACCAATAATAGTGACACCCTTCATTGTTGACTCAATGCGCTCACCATTTTGGTAAAAATTAAGATTGTTACGTGTTAATTTACCACCAAAAGAAAACGTGTGCACTAAACAGTGACTTTGATCTTTCTGGTCTACAAAAGTGTTATCGATTAGCGATGCGTTACTATTATCATTTTGCAACTTGTAGTAATCTACAATAGCACGTTTCGCCGTAAAGATCTCTGTTACACTATTAGTAAGCACAGGATTATCGGTTAAACTTTGATGACGCTCGAAAATCTGAACTTCGGAATTTTCATCGGCAACAATTAAGTTACGCGGTTGCAACATTAAAGCCGCTTCATTACCCGTAGAAAAGTGTAAAATCTGAATTGGCTTATCGACCAATTTGTTTTTTGGAATATGAATATATGCTCCTTCATTAGAAAAAGCTGTATTTAAAGACGTTAAACTATCTTTCGTTGCTATTTTGTTAAAATAGTTTTCGATAATTGGTCTGTATTTCGGCTTATTTAAAGCTGAAGACATTAAACAAACATCTATTCCATCGTGTGTTGTTTGCGATAAATGAGACGAGTATTTACCATCGATAAAAATAATTTTATAAGTATCGATATCGTGTAAAAAATACTCTTTAATGTCTTTATATTCTATAGTATTTTCTTGCTTCGGAAACACGCTGTAATCGTGTTTTAAAATAGCATTTAACGACGTATATTTCCAAGCTTCCTGCTTTTTAGTAGGAAAGCCTTCGGTTTCAAAGGTCTTTATCGCTTCATTTCTAATATCGTGAACAGGTGAATGTACATCGATACTTTCTTCGAATGCTAAAAAGGATGATACCAATTTTTCTTTTAAATCCATTGTTGTTAAGTCTTTAGTCGTTGTTCAGTTTAAAATCTTTTTACAGACTTATTACATTAAAACTACGCACTAAGTTTTACGCGTTTACTTCTTCTTTAATCCAATCGTAACCTCTTTCTTCTAACTCGTGCGCTAGCTCTTTTCCTCCAGATTTAACGATTCTTCCTTCGTAAAGTACGTGTACAAAATCAGGAACGATATAATCTAATAATCTTTGGTAGTGCGTAATTACTATTACTGCATTGTCCTTAGATTTTAATTTATTAACACCATTGGCAACAATACGAAGCGCATCGATATCTAAACCAGAATCGGTTTCATCCAAAATAGATAATTTTGGTTCTAACATTGCCATTTGGAAAATTTCGTTACGTTTTTTCTCTCCTCCAGAAAAGCCTTCATTTAAAGAACGTGATAAGAATTTTCTATCAATTTCTAAAAGTTCAGATTTTTCACGAATCATTTTAAGCATATCTTTAGCCGGCATATCGCCTAAACCTTTAGATTTACGTGTTTCGTTAATTGCTGTTTTTATGAAGTTTGTTACAGAAACCCCAGGTATCTCTACTGGATATTGAAATGACAAGAAAATACCTTTGTGTGCTCTCTCTTCTGCTGAAAGCTCATCGATATCTTCATTTTCTAAAATGATTTCTCCTTTAGTAACCTCGTACTCTTCTTTTCCAGCAATTACTGAAGCTAATGTACTTTTACCAGAACCGTTTGGTCCCATAATAGCGTGTACTTCTCCAGCTTTAACCTCTAAGTTAATACCGTTTAAAATAGGTTTATCTTCAACACTTGCGTGTAAGTCTTTAATCTTCAACATATCCTTTTTGTTCTAATATTACTGCTTTGTTAAGATCTGAATCTTGTTTCTTAACGCTAATTATTTCTTTAATTTCTATACTATTTGGCCACCCTTCCTCGCCTTCTGGCTTAGGAACAATAAGACCTCTTACCTGTACCAAAACACCATCGGTTGGGGCGTCTTTAAAGTTTTTGGCTTGCGCGTTTAACTCTTTGGTTTTCTCGTTTAAAACAACTCCATAAATAGAGTTATTCCCTATTTGTAGCACTGCAGCATCGGCATAATAAATATACTCGCCCGCAAACAATGTTAGTCCGTCGTTTGTATTTACCTCTGCAGTAGCATCGCTATTTCCCGAGTCGTTCTTAGTCGTTTCTTTACAGCTTATAACAGCAAGACCTATTAATAAAAGAAGTATTTTTTTCATTGTATTTCTATTTAAGATCAACTTGTTATTATCCTACCGAACCTTCTAAACTAATTTCCAACAACTTTTGAGCTTCTACAGCAAATTCCATTGGTAATTTATTTAAAACCTCTTTACTAAACCCGTTAACAATTAATGCAATAGCTTTTTCTGTATCGATACCACGTTGATTACAATAGAATATTTGGTCTTCACCAATTTTACTTGTTGTTGCCTCGTGCTCTATTTTTGCCGTCTTATTTTTAACTTCTATGTATGGAAACGTATGTGCTCCACATTCATTACCCATTAATAAACTATCACATTGCGAAAAATTACGAGCGTTTTCTGCACGCGGGCTAATTTGCACCAATCCTCTGTACGAGTTTTGAGATTTACCTGCCGAGATACCTTTAGAGATAATTGTAGACCTGGTATTTTTACCCAAGTGAATCATTTTTGTTCCCGTATCGGCTTGTTGGAAGTTGTTTGTTACTGCTATAGAGTAAAATTCTCCTACCGAGTTATCCCCTTTAAGGATACAACTTGGATATTTCCAAGTTACTGCACTTCCTGTTTCTACTTGCGTCCAAGAAATTTTTGCGTTTTTCTCACACAATCCTCTTTTGGTTACAAAGTTGTAAACGCCACCTTTACCTTCGGCACTTCCTGGAAACCAGTTTTGTACAGTACTATATTTTATCTCAGCGTCGTCTAAAGCAATAAGCTCTACAACTGCTGCGTGTAATTGATTTTCATCTCTACTTGGTGCAGTACAACCCTCTAGGTAACTTACGTAACTCCCTTCGTCTGCAATCACTAACGTTCTCTCGAACTGTCCTGTTCCTGCTTGGTTAATTCTAAAATAAGTAGACAATTCCATTGGGCATCTTACGCCTTTTGGTATATAACAAAAAGAACCATCACTAAATACGGCAGAGTTTAAAGCCGCGTAAAAGTTATCTTTTTGTGGAACGATTGTTCCTAAGTATTTTTTCACTAATTCTGGATGCTCTCTAATTGCTTCAGAAATAGAACAAAATATAATCCCTTTTTCTCCTAGTGTTTTTTTGAAAGTTGTAGCAACAGACACAGAGTCTACCACGACATCCATAGCAACACCAGATAATTTTTTCTGCTCGTCTAAAGAAATCCCTAATTTAGCAAAAGTGGCTAATAACTCAGGGTCTACCTCATCCAGACTATCGTATTTAGGCTTACTATTTGGCGCTGAGTAATACGAAATGTTTTGAAAATTTGGCTTTTCGTAATGTACGTTAGCCCATTCTGGCTCGATCATTTCTTGCCAAGCTCTAAACGCTTCCAATCTCCAATCGGTCATCCATTGTGGCTCTTCTTTCTTCATAGAAATAGCACGCACAACGTCTTCATTTAAGCCAACAGGAAACGTTTCAGATTCTATATCTGTATAAAAACCATATTCGTATTCTTTGGTTTTTAATTCTTCTCTTAAATCGTCTTCAGTATACTTCGACATAATTCAATTTTCTTTTTAAATATTATAATGAAAATGATTCTCCGCAACCACATGTTCTATTCGCATTAGGATTATTAAAAACGAAGCCCGCTCCGTTTAAACCTCCAGAATACTCTAATGTAGTCCCGATTAAGTATAGAAAGCTTTTTTTGTCGACAATAATTCTTACGCCGTTGTCTTCAAATACTTTATCATCTTCAACCTGCTCTTTATCAAACTTTAAATCGTAAGACAATCCAGAGCACCCACCACTTTTAACGCTTACACGTATGTAGTGTTTTGTGTAGTCAAATCCTTCTTCCGACATGATTTCTACGACTTTTTTCTTAGCTGTTTCAGAAACTTTTATCATAATTAGTATTAGAATTAATCTAAATAGACTGCAAAGATACGATATATGTCCCTTCTTACCATACATACTAACATTATATTAGCATATGGTTTAATAGGCAAAATTTATTAGTTATTGAAGTCCGGATTATTAAGAAAAGAAGGGTCTGAAAGCGAGAGAAGAAAGGCTTTTAAGTCGGCTTTATCTTGCGGAATTAATTGCACGCCACCTTGATTTATTTTTTTCATTAAAGGGTCTATAGTCGACGAATTTTGAAGCCCTTCACTATAGTGATTTATAACCTCATCGATGGTTTCAAAACGCCCGTCATGCATAAAAGGCGCGGTATACGCTAGATTACGAATGGAAGGAGATTTAAACTTTCCATTATCACTGGGATCTCCAGAAAAAGCGCCCAAGCCTAAATCGTCGAAATTAGAATCTAAACCATTGTTATGAAACATATTATCTGTCCACAATGGGTTGTTGGGGCTGCCGTGACAGTGAAAACAATCGCCACGGGCTTCATCCATAAAAACCTGGAGTCCGTTTTCCTCTTGCGGTGTTAACGTAGCCTCTCCTAAAAGATACTTATCGAATTTTGAGTTTCCTGAAATTAGCGTACGTTCAAATTGTGCTAAGGCTTTTGTGGTTAACGTTTTTGTAATAGGAAGAGCGCCAAACGCGTTTTTAAATAAAGTAGGATATTCCGGGTGATTACTTAACTTAGATACCACATCGTCCCAATCACTATGCATTTCCACCGGATTTTGAACGGGAGTTAATGCCTGACGCTCGATACTGAGGTCACTGCCATCCCAATTGAAGCGTTCACCATAATTCCACGCCAAATTAAATAATGGCATTGCATTTCGCATCCCGAAATCGCCATCTATTCCGGCACTTGTTGGGCTACTATCTGAAAACGCGTGTTGTGGCGAATGGCAGGTTGCACACGATTGTGTTTCGTCTCCCGACAAGATTTTATCGAAAAATAATTTTTTACCTAAAGCAACTCCTTCAACCGTTTGCGGGTTGTTATTTGGAACAATCGGGCTCAATAAATTTTGCTGAAATACAAGTGGGATCTTTAAAGGTAATGGCGTTGGAATATCCTCATAAATCGCAGCATCGTTGGTATCGTCTTTAGAACAAGACCATGTTAAACAAACTAGTATTATAAGCACACTCCAATATTTCATTTTTTATGGTGTTACTGTTCCTAACGAAAACACAGATTGTCCGTTTTCGCTTATTTGTATCTGCGCTTCAGAATTAGGCATTAACACAGAGTTTAAAACGTTTAAATTCCAAGTGTTCGGGTTTTTAAACCATTCGGCTATATTCATTTTAATTTCAAAAGTAGTCGCATTTAAAATATTTACCGCACCCAAATCGACTGTAAAAAAAGTGTCTTGTGGAAATGTAGGGTTTGGCCCCGAATTATCTACCGCACGAATAGCGTGGTAATTATACCCCATTTCTTCATCTACTGAGTTCATAAACTTACCATCCATTTGCATATAATGGTACCCACCACCAAGCATATCTGGCACATTAAAAGACACCGAGTTTAAATCGATATGATTTTCCATATTAGCTTCGTTATTTAAACCAAACACAAAAGAAACATTAGTATATAACCCTGTAGGGATTTCTACTTCTGGCGCATATAACAAACCTGAATCTGCGGTAACATCGATTAAGTGATGACCATCGATTACGATTTGCTCACCATTCTCTCTTGTAAATGTTACCTCGGAAATTAAATAGCGTAAGCGCTCAATACTTAGCTCTTCACCATTTTCGTTAGTATATTTAATAGTATTAAAATCGGCACTACTAACTGGCCATTCGTTCCAATTGTGAGTAAAATTAAATCTTGCAGTTGTTGACGCCTTTAAATTATCGTCTAAATCATCGCCACAAGAAGAAAAAACCAATAAAATCAACATCAATACAGTATAACTATTTTTCATTTTTTAAATCTATTTTAATATGTAGAAGATCGGTGAATCCTTTGTTTTCAGTTAAATCTTGATCATTACTTGAAGATTCACCAACTACAATAATGATATTATTATTTAACTCGGCAACACCATAAGCAAAATCGATATTATTACCACCAACCGTTTTATGCCATTCTAATTGCCCTTGGCTATTTACTTTAACCACCATAGCGTCATTCTGACCGTTATTACGTGCAATATCCCCATCGGAACTGCGAGAGCTTCCCGCTAATAAAAATCCGCCATCCTGTGTGTTTATAACATCACGCGCGACATCAAAACTAGAGCCGCCAATGGTATTCTCCCACAGCAACGTACCATTAGGAGTTATTTTTATAATCCAAAGATCCGCCAGCCCGTTATTACTAGAGACATCCGCATTAAAACTTCGCGTATCGCCAGCAATTACATAATTGCCATCTGGTGTTTTTATAATGGCACGCGCTTCATCTATTTCTGTACCGCCAAAAGATTTTTCCCATTCTAAACTACCCAGTTCTGAGATTTTAACAACCCAGAAGTCATAATCTCCTATATTACTAGAAATATCTGTATCTACACTATCGCTAGAACCAACAAGAATAAAGCCATTATCATCGGTTTGCACAGCGCCATATGGTGTATCTGTAAAAAATCCGC
>JAGPVI010000376.1 GCA_018067115.1 Bizionia sp.
CACTTCAAATTCTTGAGAACTATCCAGATTCAGAGTATAAAGAAGCTTTGCAATTGATGGTTAATTACGTTATCGAGCGAAAAAAATAATACTTCAACACGCTGTCAATCTGTTTGTTAATTATTTTAATTAAAATAATGCAATGTTCAGGCAACCTTTTGTTTCTCATTTGCGTCTTTATAAATAGAAACGACTAACACCCTTTTTTCTTGAAAGTTATTCAACTTTATAAAAATGAAAATAAGCTGATTCGTCAAGCTATTAAAAATAATCGCGAAGCGCAAAATGCCTTGTACGCAAAACATGCACCTAAAATGCTTAGTATATGCAGGTACTATATTAAGGATTTTCAATATGCCGAAGATGTAATGCTGAATGGTTTCTTTAAAGTGTTTTTACATTTAAAAAGTTATAAAAACGAAGGTAGTTTCGAAGGTTGGATACGACGAATTATGGTTCGAGAATGTATTTCGTTTTTAAGACAGAAAAAAAATGTAGAGTTTTCTGTAGATACTATGGAGGGTGATTTTGATTCCGAATACACGTGCAGTACAGATTTAGATGTTGAGCATATTCAAGAATTAATTGATGGTTTACCGGAAGGTTATAAAATGGTTTTTGGACTCTACGCTATAGAGGGGTATAAACATCAAGAAATTGCGCACCTATTAAATATTAGCGAGGGTACTTCGAAATCGCAATTGTATAAAGCACGAAAACTACTGCAAACTCAGATTAAGGCATTAAATATTACAAGCTATGGCACCACATAAATTAGATAACAAAATAAAAGGAGCGTTTGAAGAGAGAATAATCGAGCCTTCTGTGGAAAGTTGGGAAACGCTCAATAAGCGATTAGATCAAAATGTTGAAAAAAGCTCTAAACGTTTGTATTATATATTGGCTTTTGCTGCGACTTTTGTTGGCGTTTTATTGTGTGTTACACTTATTTTTAAAACGGAATCGCCTCAGATTATCGTTGATACTATTGAAATTCCAACAGAAACAAAAACGGTAGAAAATAACAATAAGATTAATAAAATCGAGAAGGGAAAACTTGAGCTAAATACAGAACAAACAAAGGCTGAAAAAGCGACGAGAAGTGAATCATCTACCAATCGTGTAGCTAAAATTATAGAAACACCTTCAGTTTTTGCAAACTCAAAGTCTGCTAAAACTCAAAAACGAGAGCCAATAACTCTTAAAAAAAACACAAGCGTAAAAACTATTGCAGTATTGGAGGCAACAAATGCTATTCCGGATAGAGCAATTTCAGTTGGAAATGATAATAAAACATATTCAGCTCATGAAGCGGAAGAGTTGCTTGTGGCAGCCCAACACAAATTAGCATTGCAACAAGTAGTCAATAAGCCAAGAATTTTAGATTATAACGGTTTGTTAAATGAAGTAGAAGACGATTTAGAGGAAACGCTACGAGATAAAATGCTTAAAACAATAAAATCTAGCTACTACACAGTAAAAGGAGTCGTTGCGGAGCGCAACGAATAACAAATTCTTACATATTAATAGATTTCAGCAATCAATCAATCAATCAATCAATCAATCAATCAATCAAAAAACGAACACTTATGCACACAATCATCAAGTATCTAACTGTAATCATTTTATTTTGTTTCGGACTTCAACTGAGCGCGCAAGACACCATTCAAAACCCTCGTAAAGATAGAGAAACGCCTAGCTTGGAGTCTTTAAAAGAAAGTATTCGCGCCGAAGAACGCGATGCTTTAAAAGAAGAAGTTGAAGCAATAAATGACCAGGTTTTACACAAAGAAATCACGTATAAAGAAGCGGAAGACCTTAAAGAAGCAGCTGCTATTAAACGTGCTTTAAATATAGAAAATCGTATTCGTATTACTGAAAATAGGATAGAATATTACGAGCGAAATAAAACTGACAATACTTCTTTTAAAGATTCTGAAAATATGTTTTCGGTAACTATAGGTGCTGCAGAAAAAGGACTTAAAATTAAGAGTAAATCGAAACCGGTTAAATACGATATTCGCACAGGAAATCAGTTTTTGTTCGCTATAGGTTTAAATAATGCAATTATAGAAGGTCAGGACTTTAGCGATTCTCCATATAAAATTGGTGGTTCGGGCTTTGTGGAGTTGGGATGGCTGTGGAAAACACGATTATTTAAACACACAAATTTTGCTAGAATTAAATACGGTTTGTCATTGCAATGGAATAAATACGATATTAAAGACAATAAGTATTTTGTAGATAATAAAAAGGTAACAAGTTTAGAAGATTTTAGCTATAACCTTAAAAAGGCAAAATTTAGAACTACAAGTTTAGTAGTGCCTGTTCATTTTGAGTTTGGACCTTCTCAAAAAATAGAGAAAAAAGACCGAATTCGTTATTTAAATAACGACCAATTTAAAATTGGGTTAGGTGGTTTTGCAGGTGTAAATATGGGGACGCTTCAGAAATTAAAATATAAAGAAAATGGCGATGATGTGAAAAATAAAATGAAACGTGACTTTAACACAAACTCCTTTGTTTATGGTTTAAGTGGTTATATTGGTTTCGACGATTTTAGTATTTATATGAAATATAACTTATCAGAAACGTTTAAAAATCAAGAGGTGAAACAGAATAATATTTCACTGGGCTTACGATTAGATTTAGATTAATTTTTAGTGGATTATAATACAGGAGTGAAAGCTTACAATGGTTTAAGATTAATACGTATTAACAGAATTAAATACTTAAATTTGCAGTCCTAAACCCTTATTTTTTTGATTTCTAAAGCCTCCATAGACCAAGTTTACGAAACAGCCAGACTGGAAGAAGTTATTGGTGATTTTGTGCAATTAAAAAAATCTGGAAGTAATTTTAAAGGCTTGAGTCCTTTTAGCGATGAACGTTCTCCAAGTTTTATGGTGTCGCCAGTAAAGCAGATTTGGAAAGATTTTTCTAGTGGTAAAGGAGGTAATGTTGTTGCTTTTTTAATGGAACACGAGCATTTTACGTATCCCGAGGCGATTAAATACTTAGCTAAAAAGTATAGTATAGACATTGAAGAAACCGAACAGTCCGACGAGCAAAAAGTAGCACAAGATAAACGTGAAAGTTTGTATTTGGTAAGTGAATATGCGAGTAAATATTTCCAAAAGACTTTACATAAAACCGATCAAGGCAAAGCCATTGGTTTAAGTTATTTTAAGGAGCGTGGCTTTACAGACGAAACTATAAAAAAGTTTGATTTAGGGTATTCTCTCGATGAGTGGCAGGCCTTTACAGATGAGGCTTTAAAAAAAGGATATCAATTAGAGTTTTTAGAGCAATCGGGGTTAACGATAGTAAAAGGAGAAAAGCGTTTTGACCGTTTTAAGGGTCGTGTAATGTTTCCTATACAAAGTATGAGTGGCCGTGTTTTGGGCTTTGGTGGACGTATTTTAGTAAACGACAAGAAAGCAGCAAAATATTTAAACTCGCCAGAAAGTGAGATTTATTACAAAAGTAAAGTGCTATATGGTATTTATCACGCCAAGCAAAGTATAGCGAAAGAAGATAATTGCTATTTGGTAGAAGGCTATACCGATGTGATACAGTTTCATCAAACCGGAATACATAATGTCGTGTCTTCTTCGGGGACGGCGTTAACTAGCGATCAAATTAGACTAATAAACAGATTAACGAAAAATATAACCGTTCTTTTTGATGGTGATGCAGCAGGAATGCGAGCGTCGCTTCGCGGGATAGATTTAATTCTTGAGCAAGGAATGAACGTAAGAGTCTGTACTTTTCCTGTTGGTGAAGATCCAGATAGTTTTGCACGACAAAATACGTTAAGCGAATTAAAAACGTATTTAGACGAGAATGCTAAAGACTTTATTCAGTTTAAAGCCTCTGTTTTATATGAAGATTCTAAGAATGATCCTATAAAAAAAGCCGATACAATTAGAGATATAATGAATAGTATCTCTAAAATTCCTGATCGTATAAAGAAAGAAATTTATATTCAAGAGTGTGCCCGAATAATGGATATTAGCGAGCAAGTATTGTTTAGTTCGCTAGCGCAGTTAAATAACAAAAACACCAAAGAGTCGACGCCAGATTATAATAACGATCCTAGAGCTTTTGATATTATAAGAAATGAAGAGCCGCCTCAAAAAGTCGATATTCAGTATGTTTTAGAGCGTAAAATTATCGAGTTATTGTTGTTATATGGTAATAGAACTGAAGACTTTGAAGATCTTATTTTAAAAGAAAATGATAAAGGAGATTTAGAATTAGAGCCTGTAAAACATCAAGTAAAAGTATTCGAGAAAATATTTTTAGACTTACAAGAAGACGAAATGGAGTTTTCTAACGATCGTTTTAAAAGTTTATATTTTAAGATTATCGATATCTTAAATCAGAATCCCGATTTTGAAGTGGATACCTTTATTAATGCGGTAGACCAGAATATGGCGCAAGATGTAACTTCTATTTTAATGGAAGACGAACGCCACTCCTTATCTAATTGGCAGCGTAAGGATATTTTTCCAAAGAGTAAATCGGAGACCGTAGCGCAATTAGTAAGTGAAACTATTTTAAGTTTAAGGTGCCACTTAATTGACAGAAAGGTTAAAGGATTCCAATCGCAAACTCTTCAAAATAAAAATGAAGTTAATAGAAATGTATTGGAAGAAGTTAAAGATTACTACGGACTAAAAATATTGCTGTCACGTAAGCTTAATCGCGTATTATAAACCAATGTTTTTTGCTTGCGTGACTAGATCTACTAAATTAGTTACGTTAAGTTTTTTCATTAATCGCGCTCTATAAGTACTCACGGTTTTCTCGTTAATAGACAATTCTTCAGCGACTTCTTTATTTCGTTTTCCAACAGATAGTAGTTTTAATACTTCGACTTCTCGTGTGGATAATTTTTTGTAAAAGGCACTTCTGTTTTTAGATTTCGACGTTTGCGATAACCGTTTAGCAATCGCTTCGCTTAAATAGATTCCTCCATTTTTTACTTTTATTATCGCATCATTTAAAGAAAAAACATCTAGTGTTTTTGGAATAAAACCATCGGCTCCCGCTTTTATAGAACTTAAAGCATAAACACCTTCTGGGAGCGCACTAAAAATAATGACTTTAATTTTTGGAAACTCTTTTTTTAATCGGCGCAGTGCAGTAAGGGCATTTAATTTTGGTAAATCTATTTCGGTTAAAATAACATCTACATTAGTTTTTTCTATAAAATCGAATATAGCTTCTCCGTCTCCAACAGATCCCATAAGTTTAATCTCGCGGGAAGGGGCGAATATCAATTCCAATCCTTTTCGAAGAACAGGATGTTGATCAACTACCAATAGTTTGACCATAATAAAATAAGATTTAAGTTATGATTTATTAAGAATAATCATAAAAATTGATTAATAGCTTAGTAAAGATACTTATTTTTTAAATAATAACCAGTCTTACTTAATATTATTTGGAATATCGCAAACAGGTATTGCCTTCATTTTATGCTTATTAGCTGTATTTAGACGTTTGTAGATAGAAAATACTTCCTGTTGTCTTCCTGAAAAATCTGCAGCTGTTTTACCGCTATTATCTGCTAACATAGCCCATTCTAATTCTGGATACGAAGCACCTATTTGGTCTTCATCGCTTCGGGAATCTCCAAATAATCCATCGCTCGGGGCCGCCTTTAAAATGGATGCTGGTACTTTTAAAAATGCTCCTATAGCATAGACTTCACTTTTCATTAAATCGGCAATAGGACTTAAATCTACACCACCATCACCATATTTTGTGTAAAAACCAACGCCAAAATCTTCAATTTTATTTCCTGTTCCTGCAACAAGCAAGCCTAATAAACCCGCGTGATAGTACAAGGTTGTCATTCGTAAGCGTGCTCGTGTATTTGCTAGTGCCATATCTACAGTAGCCTGGTTGCCTTTTAGAGATACTTCGGTTTTGAATTCTTCAAAAACAGGCGTTAAATCGGTGCGTGTATCACTAACTCTTGGATATATTTCTTTTAAAAAGGCAATGTGTTCTTGAGCGCGAGACACGTGGCTTTCCGCTTGGTGAATAGGCATTTCAATACATAATACATCCAATCCTGTTTTTGCACAAAGGATAGAAGTTACAGCCGAATCTATTCCGCCAGAAATTCCGACAACAAAACCGTTAACTTTTGCGTTATTAGCATATTCTTTTAACCAATTTACAATATGATCGACTACTTTTTCTGTTTGCATTATTAGAGGATTTATAGCAAAGAATAGTACCTTTGCAACACAAAAGTAAACGAAACACTTAATTAATAAAAATTAACAGCGTCTAACTTTGCTATGAGAATATTTCCATACACTTTTCTTGCTTTTTTGTTCCTGCTATCTTGTAATGAGAATAATGAACAAGCCCAAGAAATAGATAAAATTACTATCGATTTAATTGTTGATAGATTTGATGTCGCTTTTAGTGAAGCTACAGAAGTCAATTTACCAAAACTGAAAGCTAAATATCCTTTTATGTTTCCTGAAAAATTTGACGATTCTTTCTGGTTAGAACAAATAAAAGATACTATTCAGCAAGAGTTAAGCACAGAAACTGTAAAGAAATTTACCAGTTTAAAAACAGAGGAAGATGAAATTAAAGATTTATTTAAACACCTTAAATACTATTTTCCAGAGTTTAAAACCCCGCGGGTAATTACCACGACTTCTAATGTAGACCATAGAAATAAAGTGATTGTAACCGATACAATTACATTAGTTTCTTTAGATACGTATTTAGGAAGTGATCATTATTTTTACGAAGGGATCCAAGAGTATTTAAGAGCCGATTTTAACCGCGAGCAAATTGTAGTGGATATGGCTGAGGAATATGCAGAGAAATTTATTTTTCAGAATAACAGAAAGCGACTTATAGACGATATGATCTATTCTGGAAAAGTGCTTTATTTTAAAGATCGCGTAATTCCTTTTAAAACAGACGCACAGAAAATAAGTTATACAACCGAGCAATTAGAATGGGCTAAAGCTAATGAAGCTTATATTTGGAGTTACTTTGTAGAGCGTGAATTGCTGTTTAGTACCGATACTAAATTGGCGAATCGTTTTATAAATTCGGCACCCTTTTCTAAATTTTATTTAGAAGAAATAGACAATCAATCGCCCGATAAATTAGGGCAATATATAGGCTGGCAAATCGTGAAGTCTTATATGGAAAACAATACAGTTACTTTTAAACAACTCTTAAATAAAAGTAACGACGATATTTTTAATAACGCAAAATTTAAACCTAGTAGATAATGGCAAATATAAAATCTAAAATTACCTTAAACGTTGAATTAGATGAGAATCGTGTACCAGAAAAATTAAATTGGACCGCCGAGGATGGAGGTATTACTAATGAAGAGGCAAAAGCATTAATGTTATCTGTATGGGACAGTAACGCGCAAGAGTCTTTACGAATCGACCTGTGGACCAAAGATATGCCTGTAGACGAGATGAAAGTGTTCTTTCATCAAACCCTTGTGGCTATGAGTAATACGTTTCAACGTGCTACCCAAGATGATAAAATGACAGCAACAATGAAAGATTTCTGTGATTATTTTGCTGAGAAATTAGAACTTAATAACAAGGAGTAGTTTAAATACTTCTATCATAAAATAAACCTTGAGTCTAAAAACTTGAGGTTTTTTTATGTCTTAATTTTACCACTCGTTAATTCTATTCGAGTCTAATTTTACAAATATAAAGAGTAAAATAGTAAAGCCCCAAAGTCCAGAACCCCCGTAGCTAAATAAGGGTAGGGGAATACCAATTGTAGGGATTAAACCCATTACCATCCCAATATTAATCATAAAGTGAATGAAAAATATGGAGGCGACCGAATAGCCATACACCCGGCTAAATTGCGATTTTTGCAGTTCGGAAAGATGTAATATCCTTATTATTAAAAGCACAAAGACAATGACTACACCAAAGGTACCTATAAAACCCCATTCTTCGCCCACGGTACTAAAAATATAGTCGGTGTGTTGTTCTGGTACAAATTTCCCTGTGGTTCGTGTTCCTTCTAAAAACCCTTTCCCAGAAAAGCCTCCAGAGCTTATTGCTTTCTCAGATTCGTTAAGGTTATAGGCAACGGTTTGACGCATTTTTCTTAATTCGGCAGGATCTTTTTCTAAGCGTAACCAAATACTTATTCTGTCTTTTTGATGGAAAGGAATAATGTTGTTGTAAGCGTAACGTACGACAAAAGAAAATAAAATAGAGGCTATTATAATAAATAGTGGTTTAAGAATAGATGGTTTTTTACGACGTGTAAAATAGTATGCTAAAACCGATAGTACGGCGGTAATAGCAGTAATAGTAATCCCGAATTTTAATGTGAGCATACCAATTACTATAATTAGCATTGCAATAATCAGATATACGGTTGGTAGGCCCTCCCTATATAATACGAAGAAAAAGGAGGCATACACTAATGTGCTTCCTGTATCATTTTGAAGTAATATTAAAATTGCTGGTAGTGCAATTATTGCAAATACTTTAATCTGATCTTTAAAATGTTTAATGTCGGTATGTAAGTCACTTATATATTTGGCAACAGCGAGACCGGTGGCTGCTTTAGCAAACTCACTGGGTTGAAAGGTCATTATCCCTAAATTATACCATGATGTTGAACCGTTTATGGTTTTTCCGAAGATAAACACCCCCACCAAAGAGAGGAGGGAGACAATGTAAATAACACTAGAAAACCGTTCGTAAAACTTAGCGTCAATAGACAGTGTAACTATAATTAATACGACAGATAGTAGAATGAAAATAAGCTGCTTACTGTAAGGATCTTGAAAATTGAAATAGTCTAGAGTTTCGCCGGTATGAGATGCCGATAAAATATTAAGCCACCCAAAACCCACCAATAAGAAAAATAGAATTATTGTTATCCAGTCAAATTTAAAATGTCTATCCGTTTCTCTTAACATGGTTATAGCTTCTTATTATTGTCTTCGTAAATTTGAAGCGCTTCCTTATCAATTGGAATAACTTGTAATTGCGACTGCCTGTTTATACCAAAAGGTTGCCCAGATTGCGGTTTGGCATATTCATTTTCTAAACTGTGTGTTAATAACCATTGCTCTAAATCGGTTCTCGATATATCGCCTTTAATGTGTTTTTCTATCATTAAACTAGCGATTTTTCCTGCAAATCGACTTCCCCAATACCCATTTTCTACAAATACAGCTATGGCAATTTTTGGGTTATCTTTAGGGGCGAAGGCTACAAAAATAGAGTGGTCAGTGAGTTGAGTACGTACTCCATCAATTTTAGTGAAATTCTCAACAGTACCAGTTTTTCCACATATATCTATACCGTCAACTTTTAAGAAGCTTGCAGTTCCTTTGTTGTATACTTGATACATACCTTCGATCACAGGGTCAAAATGCTTTTTATCTATTGTCGTGTAGTTTGGTGTTTTGTATTTACTAGGTATGGTATCTCCGCTTATCGATTTTATAACGTGAGGGGTAAAATAGTGGCCTCTATTTGCAATGGCGGCTACCACATTTGCTAATTGTATTGGTGTGGTCGCCACTTCTCCTTGGCCAATGGAGTTAGAAATAGTATAGGTAGAATAAAAGGTGTTTGGGTAAATACGACTGTAGTATTCTCGGTCTGGAACACGACCAGGTTGGCCTACACTTAAATCGTTATTTAAAAAAGCACCAAGTCCAAAACTTTTAAGGTGCTCACTCCAACGGTCAATACCCGTAGAGGCATTTCTGTTTTTGTCTAATATACGTCTGTAAGTAGATGCAAAGTAAGCGTTACACGATTTCTCGATGGCACTTACAATATCGTTTCGTGTTCCAGAAACACAGTGGCATTTCATAAAACGATTACCATATTTGTAACCGCGATAACAGGTTATTTTTTCGGAAGTGTCAATAGC
>JAGPVI010000380.1 GCA_018067115.1 Bizionia sp.
AATGGTGAAACCGCGATTTGTAAAACAAGTAAAAGAATTAGATAAAGAAATAAAAGTATTTGAAAAAGAAGTGCGTCGTGAAAAAATTTGTTCAGATGCTACTTTAGGAGCCGTGCAAGCGATGCTGAAGAATACTGTAGAAAAGGGTACGGGACGAAAATTGTATTCTAAATACTTCTCGATGGCTGGAAAAACAGGAACCGCTCAAACGGAATATTGGATGAAAGATTGGAAAGAAAATCCGCGATACGTCTCGTCTTTTGCGGGGTATTTTCCTGCAGATAACCCAAAGTACTCTTGTATTGTAGTGATCCACAAGCCAAGTACTAAAAAAGGGTATTACGGAGCAGATGTTTCTGGGCCGGTGTTTAAAAAGATTGCGAGAAAGATATTTACCGACACACCAATTATAGATGAAATAGAAACTTTAGAAGTTGTAAATGCTTCAGTAGAGAACGAGTTTCAGGAGTATTATAAAGTAGCAAATACCTATAAAACCATAATGCCAAATGTAATTGGGTTGCCTGTAATGGATGCCTTGGCACTTTGTGAGAATTTAGGACTTAAAGTTAAAATTGATGGAGTAGGTGTTGTAAAAACGCAATCTATTCCGAAAGGACAAAAAGTAAAGAAAAATCAAATCATAGTATTAGCTGTATAGTGAAATCATTAAAAGACATATTATATAAGGTTGCAATCGAATCGGTTGTGGGAAATACGGAAGTTTCTGTAGAAGCTATCCATTTTAATTCTCAGAATATTGGTAAGAATGATGTGTTTGTGGCTATAAACGGAAGCGCGACCAATGGGCACGCGTACATTAAAAGTGCTGTAGAAAAAGGGGCTGCGGTTGTAGTTTGCGAGGTCTTGCCAGAACAAATTGATGCTTCTGTAACTTATATTTTAGTGGGGAGTTCTAGCAAAGCGCTTGCAATTATGGCTTCTAACTTTTATGATAACCCGTCACAAAATTTAAAATTAGTGGGGGTGACAGGAACCAATGGTAAAACAACTATAGCGACCCTTTTATATCAATTGTTTAAAAATGCTGGATATAAAGTAGGATTGCTATCTACGGTAATTGTAAAAGTGGGAGATAAGGACTTTAAAGCAACACATACCACGCCAGATTCATTGACTATTAATAGGTTTTTAAAAGAAATGAATAATGAAGGTGTAGAGTTTTGTTTTATGGAAGTGAGCTCGCACGGTATTCATCAAAATAGAACCGACGGACTACAGTTTGAAGGTGGGGTGTTTACAAATTTATCGCACGATCATTTAGATTATCACGACACGTTTGCAGAATATCGCGATGTTAAAAAACGTTTTTTCGATCAGTTGCCAAAACAGGCATTTGCTTTAGTAAATACCGATGATAAAAATGGAGCGGTAATGCTTCAAAACACTTCGGCTAAAAAATATAAGTACGCTCTTAAAAGTTATGCCGATTATACGGCACAGATTTTAGAAAATTCTTTTAACGGATTACTTCTAAAAATTAATGGTAGTGAAGTGTGGACACGTCTGGTAGGAGATTTTAACGCTTATAATGTGTTGGCAATTTTTGCTACTGCAGAATTGTTAGGACTTGAAAAAGTAGAAGTACTGCGTTTAATTAGTGAGTTGAAAAGTGTTAGCGGAAGGTTTCAGTATTTTATTTCTGAACATAAAATTACTGCAATTGTAGACTATGCACATACGCCAGATGCTCTTAAAAACGTATTAGAAACCATTAATAGTATCCGTACAAACAATGAAAATCTAATTACAGTTGTCGGTTGTGGTGGTGATCGCGATGCTACTAAAAGACCAAAAATGGGACATATCGCGTCTGCACTAAGTACAAAAGTGGTGTTTACAAGCGACAACCCAAGAAGTGAGGTGCCAGAAGCAATTATTAAAGATATAGAAAAAGGCGTCGAGCCACAGAATTTTAAGAAAACACTGTCTATAACAGATAGAGAACAAGCTATTAAAACGGCTTGCCAATTGGCTAATTCTGGAGATATAATCCTTATCGCAGGAAAAGGACACGAAACGTATCAAGATATAAATGGTGTACGATTCGATTTTGATGATTATAAAACAGTAGAAAAAATATTAAAGCAATTACAGAAATAATATGTTGTATTACTTATTCGATTTTTTAGAAAAACATTATGATATTCCAGGTCTTGGCGTGTTCCAGTACATCACGTTTAGGGCAGCATTGGCTATTATAGTATCATTATTGATTTCTACAATTTTCGGAAAAAAAATTATAGCAATCTTACAGAGAATGCAGGTTGGTGAGTCGGTTCGAGATCTAGGATTAGAGGGGCAAGTGGAGAAAGCAGGAACACCAACTATGGGAGGGTTAATAATAATAATGGCCACTTTAATCCCAGTGCTATTATTTGCAAAACTAGATAACATCTATGTGATTATGCTAATAATTACCACCATCTGGATGGGATTAGTAGGGTTTACAGACGATTATATAAAAGTATTTAAAAAAGATAAAGGCGGACTTAGCGGTAAGTTTAAAGTGCTAGGTCAAGTTGGATTAGGAATTTTTGTTGGGTCTGTAATGTATTTTCATCCTGGAGTTACTATAAAAGAGAAGAATCCGGTGACAGAAATAAAAGTGCAAACTGAAATGGTTTCTAAAACCACTAAAACTGAATTTAAAGAGGAGTCGGGGTCTATAAAAACAACCATTCCTTTTGTTAAAAATAACGAGTTCGATTACTCAGATATTATGCGCTTCTTTGGTGATGGTTATGCTAAATATGCGTGGCTAATTTTTATTCCAATTGTCATTTTTATTGTAACGGCTGTGTCTAACGGTGCTAATTTAACAGACGGAATCGATGGGCTCGCAGCAGGAAGCTCGGCCATTATAGTTTTCGCCCTGGCAGTCTTTGCGTTTATTTCTGGTAACATCGTGTTTTCAGACTACCTAAACGTGATGTTTATTCCGCGACTCGGCGAGCTCGTGGTGTTTATCGCGGCTTTTATTGGAGCATTAATCGGGTTTTTATGGTACAATACGTTTCCAGCTCAAGTATTTATGGGAGATACTGGGAGTTTAACCATTGGGGGTGTTATTGCAGTAATTGCCATCGCAGTAAGAAAAGAATTATTAATTCCTGTGTTATGCGGAATCTTTTTTGCCGAATCTCTGTCTGTAATTATTCAAGTAGCATGGTTTAAATACACAAAGAAAAAATATGGCGAAGGCCGACGCGTTTTTTTAATGTCGCCTCTACATCATCACTATCAAAAGAAAGGGTATCACGAAAGTAAAATAGTAACCCGTTTCTGGATCGTCGGAATTTTTCTGGCTATCCTATCTATAGTGACTTTAAAATTAAGATAGTACTGTTAGCATAGAAATAATGAGTAAGCACTTAAATATAGTCATATTAGGAGGGGGAGAAAGCGGCGTAGGCACAGCATTATTAGCCAAAGCTAAAGGGTATACTGTATTTGTTTCAGATAAAGGAAAAATAAAAGAGAAGTATAAAACCGTTCTTATAAATAATGCTATCGATTGGGAGGAAGGAATGCATACAGAGGTTAGAATTTTAAAAGCCGATGTGGTAATGAAAAGTCCAGGGATACCAGATAGCGTTCCATTAGTGAAGCTGCTTAAATTACAAAAGGTGCCTGTTATTTCAGAAATAGAATTTGCAGTACAATTTACAAATGCAACTATTGTAGGGATTACAGGAAGTAACGGAAAAACAACAACTGCCGTTTTAACACATCATATTTTAAAACAAGAGTTGAATGTTGGTTTAGCAGGTAATATAGGCGATAGTTTTGCAAAGCAGATTTTAGAACACGATTTTAAAAATTACGTACTAGAAATTAGCAGTTTTCAGTTAGACGGTATCATAAAATTTAAGCCAGATATAGCTGTTTTAACTAATATAACACCAGATCATTTAGATCGTTATGAGTATCAGTTTGAAAAATACATCGATTCAAAGTTTAGAATTGCTTTAAATCAAACAAAAGAAGATTATTTAATTTATGATGCCGATGATGAGGTGATTGTAAATTGGTTAGAAAAAAATAAAATACAAGCGCAGTTACTGCCTTTTTCATTGACTAAAAAAATAGAGAACGGTGCGTACTGGGAAAACGATAATATTATAATAACAATAGATAACGATAAAATAATTATGCCATCAAATAACTTAACATTAGAAGGGAAACATAACGTAAAAAATGCAATGGCAGCTTCTACTGTGGCGCATTTATTAAAAATTAGAAAACAAACTATTCGCGAAAGCCTAGAGAATTTTCAAGGCGTAGAGCACCGTTTAGAGCACGTGCTTAAAATAAATAAAGTGCAATATATAAACGATTCTAAAGCAACTAACGTTAATGCTACGTATTATGCTTTAGAAAGTATGGAAACGCCAACGGTTTGGATTGTTGGTGGAACCGATAAAGGGAACGAATACAAAGAATTGTATCAATTTATAAATGAAAAAGTAAAAGCTATAATTTGCTTAGGAGTAGATAACGCGAAATTGCTAGAAAGTTTTGGTGGTATGGTAGATGTTATTACCGAGACACAGTCTATGAGTGAGGCTGTAAAAATGGCTTATAAATTAGCGAATCCGGGGGATAGTGTGTTGTTGTCTCCTGCCTGTGCAAGCTTTGATTTGTTTGAAAGTTACGAAGATAGAGGGCGTCAGTTTAAAGACGCTGTAAGAAACTTATAATATATCCGTAAGGAATTCTGTGAAAGAGAACACCGAAAATATAAATTTAAGAAAGGTTTTTGCAAACCTGAAGGGAGACCGGTTAATATGGGCGATAGCGGCACTATTGGCTATATTTTCCTTTCTTCCAGTGTATAGTGCGGCTAGTAATTTAGCATATGTAGGTGGTAATACCAATACATTTAGTTTTTTGTTAAAGCACTTTTTGCATTTGTTTTTAGGGTTTTCATTAATGTACGGAGTGCACAAAGCACCCTATCGTTATTTTAGAGCGTTTTCGTTGATTCTTATGCCGTTAGTCTTGGTGCTATTGGTGATTACAATAATGCAAGGTACGACTATAGAGGGTGCAAATGCGAGTAGGTGGATTCGCATTCCCTTTGTAAATATGTCGTTTCAATCGTCCACATTAGCGTCTGTTGTGCTAATGGTATACGTGGCCCATTATATGTCTAAAATGAAAGATAAAATTATTTCATTTAAAGAATCAATTTTACCACTTTGGATGCCGGTATTTCTACTATTAGCCTTAATTTTGCCATCCAATTTTTCAACGACCGCTATTCTATTTGTTATGGTAGCAATGTTGGTCTTTTTAGGCGGTTATCCTATTCGTTATCTGTTAGTGATGCTTGCCTTAGGAATTGTTGGATTAGTAATGTTTGTTTTGGTAGCGAAAGCTTTTCCAGACGCTATGCCCAATCGGGTAGATACTTGGATGAATCGTGTGGAGAATTTTTCTAATGGAGAAGATACCGAAGCAGATTACCAAATAGAAAAAGCAAAAATAGCCATAGCATCAGGAGGAATTAAAGGTTTAGGACCGGGAAAAAGTATGCAGAAAAACTTTTTACCACAGTCTTCTTCCGATTTTATATTTGCAATCATTGTTGAAGAGTATGGGCTAATTGGTGGTTTCTCTCTAATTATTCTATATATGTGGTTGCTTTTTAGAATAGTTATTGTGGCGCAAAAAGCCGACACTATTTTTGGTAAGTTAGTGGTGCTGGGAGTGGGCTTGCCCATTGTATTTCAGGCTATGATAAATATGGCGGTTGCCGTCGAGTTGTTTCCGGTAACGGGACAAACATTACCGCTAATAAGTAGTGGTGGTACCTCTATTTGGATGACCTGTTTAGCATTAGGAATCATTTTAAGTGTGAGTACCAAAAGAGAAGAGATTAAAGAACAAGAAATTAAAGAAGACAATCCGTTGTCAATTCTTTCAGAGGCTTTATAAATATTAACAATACGTTATCGTAATTAAGTGAGTCGTAAAACAAATACATATAAAATTATATTATCTGGTGGTGGTACTGGAGGGCATATTTACCCTGCAATTGCTATTGCTAACGAGTTGAAATCTCGTTATCCAGAGGCGCAATTTCTGTTTGTAGGGGCAAAGGATAGAATGGAGATGGAGAAGGTGCCTAGCGCAGGGTACGATATAAAAGGCTTGTGGATTACTGGGGTTGAACGAAAAATATCATTAAAAAATATGCTGTTTCCGTTTAAGCTTATTAACAGCCTATATAATGCTAGAAAAATAGTCAATCAGTTTAAGCCAGATATCGCGATTGGAACTGGTGGTTTTGCTAGTGGACCGCTATTGCACGTGGCGGCGTCCAAAGGTATCCCGAGTATCATTCAAGAACAGAATTCGTATCCGGGGATTACCAATAAACTTTTGGGTAAGAAAGTGCAAAAAATCTGTGTGGCTTACGACGGTTTAGAACGCTTTTTTCCGAAGAAAAAAATAATAAAGACAGGAAATCCTGTGCGACAAGATTTATTAAATATCGATACTAAAAAAGAGGAAGCTATTCGCTTTTTTAATTTAGTAGAAGATAAAAAAACCTTGTTAGTTTTAGGGGGGAGTCTAGGAGCGAAAGCAATAAATGAATTGCTGAAAAAAGAATTAGACTTCTTGCAAACGCAAAACCTTCAAATTATATGGCAATGCGGAAAGTTGTATTACGAGCACTATAAAATTAATGGGCATACAAAAAATGTACAAGTGCATGCGTATATAAATAGAATGGATTATGCGTATGCTGCAGCCGATTTTATTATATCACGCTCTGGAGCGGGTTCAGTTTCAGAATTGTGTATCGTTGGTAAGCCGGTTGTTTTTGTGCCTTCGCCGTATGTGGCCGAAGACCATCAAACCAAAAATGCAATGGCTATTGTAAAAGAAAATGCCGCGATGCTTATTGCTCAAGATGATTTAGAAGTCGATTTTAAAAATAAGTTCTCGCAGTTAATAGCATCACCAGAAAGACAAAAGCAACTAAGTGAAAATATAAAAAAATTAGCACTAGTTAACGCTACAAAAGAAATTGTCGACGAAGTTGAAAAACTTTTAGAACAGAAAAAATAATTAAAAAAACAAAGGCGTCCCGTTAGGACAAAACTATGAATTTAGAGAGAATACATAACGTTTATTTTATAGGTATCGGTGGTATTGGTATGAGTGCTTTGGCGCGCTATTTTAAAAGTAGTGGTAAAAATGTGGCTGGATACGATAAAACTGAAACTGAAATCACCAAGTCTTTGGTAGACCTTGGTATTAAAGTGCATTATGAAGATTCTATATCTAATGTCGATTCATCATTTTATAATCTGTCTACAACATTAGTTGTTTACACCCCGGCCGTGCCTAAGGATCATAGGCAAATGGCTTATTTTAAGCATAACCGTTACGATATTTTAAAGCGCTCGGAAGTGTTAGGTTTAATTACTAAAAATAGTTTTTGTTTAGCGGTTGCAGGTACGCACGGTAAAACAACCACCACAAGTATTTTAGGACATATTATGTACGAATGCGATGTGAAGTTGACCGCTTTTTTAGGTGGTATTAGTGAAAATTATAACTCTAATTTAATAGAAAATGGTAGCGAAGTTAGCGTAGTCGAGGCTGATGAGTTCGATCGTTCGTTTTTAACCTTATCGCCAGATATTGCTTGCATAACCTCTATGGATGCAGACCATTTAGATATTTATGGCGATGCTTCAGAATTAATAAAATCTTTTGAAGCCTTTGTTGGTAAGTTAAAACCGGAGGGTAAACTGTTTATAAAAAACGGATTGCCTTTAAAAGGAATAACCTACGGAGTGGAAGATAACGCTGATTATTCAGCTCAAAATGTTACGATTGAAAACGGGGTTTATGTGTTCGACTTTAAAACCCCGGAAACTGTTTTTAAAAATGTAAAGTTCATGTTGCCAGGGCGACATAATTTATCGAATGCTGTGATTGCTTTGGCAATGGCTACCGAGTATGGTGTTCCTACAGAGCATTTAATTGAAGCCTTAAATACGTATAAAGGTGTTAAACGCCGTTTTACCTATCAAATACAAACAGACGATTGTGTTTTTATAGACGATTACGCACACCACCCGGCCGAAATTAATGCGGTACATCAGGCCGTAAGAGAAATGTTTCCTAACGATAAAGTGTTGGCTGTTTTTCAACCGCATTTATTTTCTAGAACCCGGGATTTTGGTACTGAGTTTGCAGAGAGTTTAGCACAGTTTGATGAGTTGTTGCTATTAGATATTTATCCAGCACGCGAGTTGCCGATTCTAGGTATTACATCGCAGTGGTTGTTAGATATGGTAAAAAATAATAGGAAGCAATTGGTGCTTAAGGAAGACCTGATTGTAAAAATTAAAGAAAGTAAAGCACGTGTGGTTTTAACTATAGGTGCAGGAGATATTGGAGCCGAAGTATCAAAAATAAAAAGAGCATTAAGCCGTGAAAATTAATTGGAATAACATAAAGTTGGTGTTTCTATTAGGGTTAATAGTGTTTTTGTATGCCTTTTCTTCAGCGAGAAATAATAATAGATCAGTATCTGAGCCGGACATTGAATTTGTGGGAGAACAAAATTTATTTATTACGCATAGTGATGTTAGTAAGTTGTTAATACAAAATCAATTAGGTGGTTTAAAGGTAGCAAAAGAAGCTTTAGATTTGAATAGTTTGGAGAATAGTTTACTCTCCAATCCGATGATTGCTTCTGCAGAGGTTTCTTTAAGTGTGAATGGCGATTTTTCCGCAAAAATTAAGCAAAAAAAACCCATTGCAAGAATAAATACAAAGGATGCCTTTTATATCGATAGCCAAGGAGGTATAATGCCGCTATCTAGTAATTATACAGAGCGTGTGCCTATAGTTACCGGGGCAATAAATAAAGAAGAGTTAGAAAATGTATTCATAATAGCAAATAAAGTATATCATGATGCTTTTTTGAAAACTAATGTAGTACAGATTCATCAAAATAGTGATAAAACTATCGATTTAAAATTACGACAGTCAGATTTTATTGTACAATTAGGCAGTTTAAAGCATCTCGATAAAAAAATAAATAATTTAAGAGCGTTTTATCAAAAAATTATAAAAGATAAGACGGTAAATAAATATAGCAAAGTAAATTTGCAATTTGATAACCAAGTTGTATGTACCAAAGTATAAGTTATGGATCATAATATAGCAGTTGGATTAGACATAGGGACCACAAAAATTGTGGCTATGATTGGTCGTAAGAATGAGTATGGAAAAGTTGAGATTTTAGGTATTGGTAAATCCAAAAGCTTAGGGGTGCATCGTGGTGTGGTTAATAATATTACCCAAACCATTCAGTCTATACAATTGGCCATTCAAGAAGCAGCAGCTGCGGCGTCTGTTAAAATTGAAAGTGTAACAGTAGGTATTGCAGGACAACATATTCGCAGCCTTCAGCATAGTGATTATATTACAAGACCAGATTCTGAAACCGTTATCGATGAGGAGGATATTGACCGCTTAATAAACCAAGTACATAAATTGGTTATGCTTCCAGGAGAAGAGATTATTCACGTATTGCCACAAGAGTTTAAAATTGACGGGCAGGCAGAAATAAAAGAACCTGTAGGAATGTATGGTGGTCGTTTGGAAGCGACATTTCATGTTGTAGTTGGCCAAGTATCGTCTATTAGAAACGTTGGTCGTTGTATTAAAAGTGCCGGATTAGAGCTTGAAGGAATTACTTTAGAGCCTTTAGCATCTGCGCACGCCGTTTTAAGCCAAGAAGAAAAAGAAGCAGGAGTAGCTTTACTTGATATTGGTGGTGGTACAACAGATTTAGCCGTTTTTAAAGATGGTATTATTCGCCATACAGCAGTTATCCCTTTTGGAGGTGGTGTTATTACCGAAGACATAAAAGAAGGGTGTTCCATTATCGAAAAGCAAGCAGAATTGCTAAAAATAAAATTCGGATCGGCTTGGCCAGGAGAAAATAAAGACAATGAAATTGTATCTATTCCAGGACTAAGAGGTCGCGAACCAAAAGAGATAACACTTAAAAACTTGTCTAAAATTATCCACGCTCGCGTGGTTGAAATAGTAGAGCAAGTTTATGTTGAAATTAAAAATTACGGTCACGAAGAGCAAAAAAAGAAATTAATTGCAGGAATCGTTTTAACAGGTGGCGGCAGTCAACTTAAACATTTAAAACAGTTAGTAGAGTACATTACGGGTATGGATACACGTATTGGGTACCCTAACGAGCATTTAGCTGGCGATAGTGACGATGCAATTACAAGTCCATTGTTTGCAACGGCTGTAGGTTTAGTAATGGACGGGTTAAAACGTCAAGAAAGACGAAAAGTAGAAGAAAAAATAGAAGAAGAAATAGAAGAGAAAATTCAAGAGGAAGCGGCAAAAGAAGTGGAGGAACAAGAGATTGTAGAGCCGCCAAAAAAGCCAAAGCGTTCGTTCTTAGATGGCTTAACCGAAAGGGTGAAGGATTTTTTGGACAACGCAGAATAAAAAAAAAAATAATACAATTACGTCGTTGGGGGCGTGTATAAATAGATTAATTGATCCAGTAAAACAGAATTTATGAGCAACAAAGAATTCGAAAGCATCGCATTTGATTTACCAAAAAACCAATCGAATGTCATAAAAGTTATTGGTGTTGGTGGTGGCGGTAGTAACGCTATTAACCACATGTTCTTGCAAGGTATAAAAGGAGTAGACTTTGTAATTTGTAATACAGATGCACAGGCACTCCAAAATAGTGGTGTACCTAACAAAATACAGTTAGGAGTACACCTTACAGAAGGTTTAGGGGCAGGAGCAAACCCAGAAGTGGGTGAGCAGTCGGCGGTAGAGAGTCTGGAAGAAATTCAACGTATGTTTGGGACCAACACAAAAATGGTCTTTATAACAGCCGGAATGGGTGGTGGTACAGGAACAGGAGCTGCACCGGTAATAGCTAAAATGGCTAAAGATTTAGACATATTAACAGTAGGAATAGTAACGATGCCTTTTCAATTCGAAGGTAAAATGCGAAATGAACAAGCGCAAAAAGGAATTGAAAATTTAAGAGCACAATGCGACTCTCTAATTGTTATTAATAATAATAAACTTCGTGAAGTATACGGAAACCTAGGCTTTAAAGCTGGTTTCTCTAAAGCCGATGAAGTCTTAGCGACGGCCTCTAGAGGTATCGCCGAAGTGATAACGCATCACTACACACAAAATATTGATTTACGTGATGCGAAAACAGTATTAAGTAATAGTGGTACTGCTATTATGGGGTCTTCTACGGCTTCCGGACAAAATCGTGCTCAAGATGCTATCCGTAAGGCTTTAGACTCACCATTATTAAACGATAATAAAATTACAGGTGCCAAAAACGTATTGTTGCTAATAGTTTCAGGGAACCAAGAAATTACTATCGATGAAATCGGAGAAATAAATGATCATATTCAAGCCGAAGCGGGTCACGGTGCGAATATTATTATGGGTGTTGGTGAAGACGATAGCTTAGACGAGTCTATCGCTGTTACCATTATTGCAACGGGATTTAATGTAGAACAGCAAGATGAAATTTCTAATACAGAAACTAAACGTGTTATACATACTTTAGAAGAAGAGCCAAACAAAGGAGGGCAAGCCTTAAAACTGACGACTCCAAATCCAATGCCTGTAGTAGAAAAGAAACCAGAACCTGCGCCAGTAGTAAAACATACTTTAGATCTTGATGAAAATGTAGATCCGTTAGCAAAATTTGAAAATGGTAGTGCAGCAAAACAAATTCAAGACACTACAGAAGTAAAGGAGGTAAAACAGAGACCGTTAACAATGTCCGATTTAGGGATTATTCCTACAACAGACGTTATTAAAAATATAAAGGTTGTTTACGATGAGGTACTTGCTGATTTCGATACTGAAGACGATTTTGTAATCACACCATCTCAAGAACACAATGAGAGCGTAAATGAAGAACCTGTTCAAGATAAACAACAAATTACCTTAACCTTCGATATGCCTTTAACAGAGGATTCTATTGAAGATAAAGTGGAAGCTAAAATAGAAGACCGCGTACAATTTACGCAGCCATCAAGTTACGGTACTCCAGAGGCTAAAACTAATCCTGCGCCTGCGCCAGAAAGCAGAACGCAACAGGTTAAGCCAATAGTTCATACTTTAGGAAGTGAGATAAAAGATTTTGAAGTTAAGGAGCCTGTGGAAATTATTCCGGTAAGCGAAACTACAAGCACTGGTGTTAAACGCTACGCTTTAGATGATTATGAGGAAATAGACTCTTCAATGAATGCATCAAAAAAGAAACAGCCAGAAGCAGAAAAGGAATTTGATGCTGAAATTGTTTTTGAGAAGAAAGTGGTTCAAGAAATCACACCAGGAGATGTGGATGATGATTTAGATCCTATGAATAGTTCTATTTCTGATATCTTAAAAGAAAGAGCAGACGAAAGAAGACGTAAAATGAAAAGCTTTAATTATAAATTTAATGCTTCAAAGATTGATGAAATCGAAAAAACTCCAGCTTACAAACGCCAAGGGTTAGATTTACGCGATGCGCAACACTCATCAGATAATAACGTGTCAAGAACGAGTTTAGGCGTCGATGATAACGACGATATTCAATTAAGAAGTAATAACTCATTTCTACACGATAACGTAGATTAATCAGCGTTTTTTGATTAATAGCAGAGTGCAATGTATTTAATACAAAAACCCGAAAGATTCTTCTTTCGGGTTTTTAATTTTAAGTTAGGTTCTATTAAAAAAAATACGCGAGTATTAGAAAGTAGAAGTGTATTAACTTGTATTTTATTTTTATCTTCGCAGTGAATAAACATTACAATTATGAGCTTATCAACTAATATAATGACGGCGCTTAAAGACGCTATGAGATCTAAAGATCAAACTGCATTAACAGCGTTAAGAGCAGTGAAATCTGCGATATTGTTAGCGCAAACAGAAACGGGATCTAAAGAAGAATTAACAGAAGAGCAAGAGCTTAAAATTCTTCAGAAACAAGTTAAGCAACGTAAAGACAGTGCAGCAATTTATGTAGAGCAAGGTCGCGAAGATTTAGCAGAACCAGAAATAGCCGAAGCAAAAGTGATATCACAATTTTTGCCAGAAGCCATGAGCGAAGAAGCTATTGCTAAAGTAGTAGAAGACGTAATTATCAAAACGGGCGCAGACGGTATGAAAGATATGGGGAAAGTTATGGGAATGGTAAGTGGTCAATTGGCTGGAAAAGCTGATGGTAAAACGATATCTAATATTGTAAAAAGTAAATTGGGATAAAATTTAATTTGGCCTCGTAGTTCAACTGGATAGAATATCAGATTTCGGCTCTGATGGTTGGAGGTTCGAACCCTCTCGAGGTCACTATTAGCTATATAGCGGAATATAATAAAAGATCCTTCAAATAATTTTGAAGGCTCTTTTATTATAAATATATAACTTAATAATTTTAGCTGTTAGCTAATGCTCTTAAGTCTTTTATTGTTGCTGTTGGGTTGTCACTTTTAAAAACATAACTACCAGCAACAAGAGCATCTGCACCAGCATCTACTAATTGTTTTGCGTTTTTATTAGTTACACCACCATCGACTTCAATAAGTGTCGTTGCGTTTTTTCTTTTAATAAGGGCTTTTAAATCCTTTACTTTATTAAATGTGTTTTCAATAAAACTTTGTCCCCCAAAACCTGGGTTAACACTCATAATTAAAACTAAATCGATATCGTTAATAGTGTCTTCTAAGACGTTGATATTAGTATGTGGATTAAGTGCTACGCCCGCCTTCATTCCTTCGGCTTTTATAGCTTGTAAAGTTCTGTGTAAATGTGTACACGCTTCGTAATGCACCGTTAGTATATCGCTACCTAGTTCTGCAAAAGTTTTAATATAGCGATCCGGGTCGACAATCATTAAATGGACATCTATAGTTTTTGTAGCATGTTTAGTAATGGCTTTTAAAACTGGCATTCCATAAGAAATATTAGGTACGAATACACCGTCCATAATATCAATATGAAACCAATCGGCATCACTAGCGTTTATCATTTCTATATCGCGTTGTAAATTAGCGAAGTCTGCAGCTAATACAGAAGGTGCAATTAATTTTGAAGACATTTTTTAGTTGAATTGTTGTTCTGCAAAATTAGGATAATTTTGGGTCTTCTTTAAGTAGATTGGATAAAAAATTTGAAAATACGTCGCTATATTCTTTATTGTTAACCTCTAAATGATTAACATACTCTTGTAAAGCATAAAGCGATTCGATATTCTGTAGTACCGAATAGTCTACTTCAAAAGTACTAAAGGTAAAGTCTTTAATAGGCTCGTTTAAAATGACTGTAATATCTTTATGACGATTGTCTTTAATAATACGGCTAAATAGGGCATCTACTCTAGTGGCTTCTCCCTCGATAATTTGTAAAAAGGTGTTTTCGTGTAGTACTAAGAGTCCTACGATATTCATAGCGTCATTCCTTTTCTTAGTGTCATCCAAGAGAACCATATTCTCCAAGATTGATCTCTGGTTCTTAGGGTGACTCTTATAGCATATCGTTTTAATCATGTTTGACAATAAAATTTTATCAAGAACGTAAATGTAAGATTATTCTTTATTTAATTAATGGTTAAATAGTTAAAAAAGGAAATTATTATGTTACGTTTAATTTGCTAATTTACATAAAAAAATA
>JAGPVI010000382.1 GCA_018067115.1 Bizionia sp.
GATTTATTATTAAAAGATGCTACTTTTGTAGCAGAAACACTTAAAAACAATGGGGTTATTATGCTTTGTGGCTCCTTGGCGATGCAAAAAGGCGTATTACAAGCTTTAAACACAATTTGCGAAACGTACAACCAAAAACCATTGCGTTATTATCAAGAGAATAAGCAATTAAAAATGGATTGCTACTAACCTTAAAAAATAAGTATTATGTGCCATAGTCTAAAAATTTTATCAAAAGGAAAAAGCGGAAACCTATCTGTTTGTCAAGGCTGTGAAGTATACCACTTAGAATTTAATAACTTGTATTATGAGTTTGATAAAGACCAATTTAAACAATTCCAACATTTTTTATTGGAAGTAGATAGTGAGTACTGGGAAACCAAATATGCTAATGCAGATATTAGAAGAAAAATACCTATTCCGTCTGTGCAAGAAAATTTGGTGCTTATGTTTAACCGTCAAGAAATACAAGAACTAAAAGCTTTAATGTTGTATAAAAAAAGCAATAGGTTTTTAACGGTAAGCGAAATCGATTATAAGCTTATTTTCAATTAATATTACATCTTAAAAACGGATTAGATAACAAGCCAATTCTATAGTAAAACTAGCTAATTTCAGTTTTATCTTCAGTTTCTAGTGTTTCCTCAGGCGTTACTTCTTCCTCAAATAACTCCTCAGCTTCGGCTTTAATAATACTAGGTAAAACTAATGGGGCCAAACTTTTCACAGGCTCGTAAAGTAAGGAGTCTTCAAGCTCCTCTTCAGATAGAAAAGGCAAGGTATTATTCATTGTATTAAAAACAATTAGTAAAACACTAAGAATTAAACCTATTTTTAAAGCTCCAAAAACGGCGCCTAATAAACGATTTAAAATCCCTAAAGCGGCAAAACTAGCGAGTTTAGTTAATGCTTTACCTGCAATAGAAATTACAACAATAATCACGACAAACGTAATAGCGAATGCGGTAATATTAATGGTTTGTTCGCTCCATTCTGTTTTACTTTCTAAATAAGCACCAGCAAAATGACTAAAATGAATAGCGCCATAAACACCCGCCACCAAGGCAACCAGAGAGGCTATTTCTACAAAAAGCCCTTTCATAAAACCACGCACTAAACCAAACAGTAACAACGCTGCCAGTACAATATCAATAACACTCATAATACTTTAGAATTTTAACAAATATAAATTAACTTTGCCACTGCAACCAAATACCTTTGTGTTTTACGTTGTAGATTCGCTTTTTAAGTATAAAAACGACTGTATTTTACCGCTAAAAAGTAAAAAGAATATAAATAATTAAAGAAACTTCCTGAGCTCAGGAATCACTATATGTCTAGAGACACACAATTAAAAGAACGCTGGGAACTGCTTGTAGAAAAGCTTTCTGCTCAGTTTGCAGACGGAGATCCGTTAGATTTAGATGCCATAATTTATTTGGTTGGCGTACAAGAACTAGGGCAGTTACACCGCCGTTTTAAAAAAGACCACAAACTCGATTTAATGCACATTGCCATTTGTAAATTACTTAGCCCATATGGCTATTACGATCTCGATTATGTCGACGAAGAAGGCTGGCCACACTATACTATTAAAGAAGAATTGCCACATCTAAAAGCAGGCGAGCAAAGTGTTTTAATGAAAGAAGCATTAGTAAATTACTTTGTAGAAAACGACTATATACAGTAGTAATCAGGGCGTTACCCTAAAGGGTCAGGCTATTCGCTAAATCTTTTTGCTAGAAAGCAAAAAGGATATCGCTGCTATCCTTAACGCTAAACCACAAAAAAATAGTAAATTTGCAGTCATTTTAATTACTAAGTGATCGGTAATCACAAGATATTATGATAGATAAGATAAAAGAACTTATAGCAGAAGCAGATGCTTTTACAACGCAATCTAAAGACGAAGTAGAAGCCTTTAGAATTAAATACTTAGGTAAAAAAGGACTCCTTAACACTTATTTTGCCGAGTTTAAGAACGTAGCAAACGATCAGAAAAAAGAATTTGGTCAAGCTATCAATCAGCTTAAAAATACTGCTCAAGATAAAGTAGATGCTCTTAAAGGTGCGTTAGAAAACACAGAAGAAGCTGCCTTTAGTGGTGATTTGTCGAGACCTGGCGACCCAATATCTATTGGTGCTAGACACCCTATCTCAATAGTAAAAAATCAAATTATCGATATCTTTTCAAATATCGGTTTTAACGTTAGTGAAGGGCCGGAAATAGAAGACGATTGGCATAATTTTACTGCTTTAAACTTGCCAGAATACCATCCGGCACGCGATATGCAAGACACGTTCTTTATTCAAACCGATCCAGATATTTTGTTGCGTACACACACCAGTTCGGTACAAGTGCGTTATATGGAAAATAATGCACCGCCAATTCGTACTATTTCACCAGGTCGTGTATACAGAAACGAAGCGATTTCGTCGCGATCGCACTGTTTTTTCCACCAAGTAGAAGGTTTGTATATTGATAAAGACGTCAGTTTTGCCGATTTAAAACAAACGCTTCAATATTTCACAACCGAAATGTTTGGGAAGTCTAAAATTAGACTGCGCCCGTCGTACTTCCCATTTACAGAGCCAAGTGCAGAAATCGATGTGTATTGGGGTTTAGAAACAGAAACCGATTATAAAATTACAAAAGGAACAGGTTGGTTAGAAATTGGCGGTTGCGGTATGGTAGATCCTAATGTTTTAATAAACTGTAATATTGACCCAGAGGAGTATTCAGGGTTTGCTTTTGGAGTTGGAATAGATCGTATTGCAATGCTACTGCACCAAATAAGTGATATAAGATTATTAAGCGAGAATGACGTTCGCTTTTTAGAGCAATTTAAAAGTGCTTTATAAGACGTAATCACAACTTTATTATAGAAAAAAACCGATAGCAATATCGGTTTTTTTTATTTAACAATCTTTTAACTTCGTTCAGTTCGGTTAAAACCGAACGTGTTGTATTTTTGACCTCTTATTTCAAAATATAATGCCTTAATGACTAATCCTATTTGTGAAAAAAAAAGTGAACTCGTCGAGAAATTGGGCGTTCATATGGAAAACACAGAGCAACTCGCGCCGGTAGCAGCTAGAATTTTAGCTTACATAATTCTTACAGGTAAAGTTGGTACTACTTTCGAGGATCTCGTCCTTAAGTTATGTGCAAGTAAAAGTACAATCTCTACACATTTAAATCATCTACAAGATTTAAGCAAAATAAAATACTTCACTAAAGTGGGAGATCGTAAAAAATATTTTGTGATTAATCAAGACAAAATTATACGAAAAATAGATGATATGCTATCGACATGGAGTGAAGAAAAACAACTGCACGTAGAAGTGAAAAGTTACAAGCAATCTATAAACGCTTTGGAGCATATAGATGCATCAGAAAATTTTGATTTATCGTTTCATAACGATTATATCCAATTTATAGAAGAAGCCACAGCTTCAATGAAACAATTAAGAACAAAAATAGAAAATAATAACTCTGAAATCTAAACGCCAATACAATGAAAATTAATTCCATACAAAATCTAGTCGTACTAAGTTTAGTGCTTATATTATCAAGCTGTGGTAAAGAAGCGTCACAGCAAAAAGCACCTCAAGTATTACCGTTTCCAGTGTTTACGGTAGGTAATCAAACTATAACGTCTTACAATAGTTTTCCAACGCGAATTGCAGGAGAAGTAAATAGTGATGTACGACCAAAAGTTTCAGGATACATTAAAAATGTATTGGTAGACGAAGGTCAAGTTGTAAAACAAGGTCAGTTATTATTTCAATTAGAAACGGCAGCTTTAAGTCAAGATGCAGAGGCTTCAAAAGCTAATGTAAATGCAGCACAAGTTGAGGTTGATAAACTAAAACCTTTAGTAGAAAAAAACATTATTAGTAATGTTCAGTTAGAAACAGCAAAAGCACGATTAGCGCAAGCAAAAAGTAGTTATAATGGCGTTACTGCTAATATTAATTATGCAAATGTAAAAAGTCCGGTAGATGGCGTTGTAGGCTCTATAAACTTTAGAAAAGGGGCTTTAGTAAGTGCGCAAGATCCAATGCCTATAACGAATGTGTCTTCTATTGGAAATGTTTTTGCCTATTTCTCAATGAACGAAAAACAATTTATAGAGTTTATGGCAGCGGCCGAAGGGGAATCGTATCAAGATAAGATTGCTAAATTTCCAAAAGTAAAATTAAAATTAGCTAACGATGCGTTTTATGAAAAGGAAGGAACAATCGAAACCATTACTGGAGATATCAACCAACAAACCGGAACTATAACGTTTAGAGCTAAGTTTTCTAATGCAGCAGGTTTGTTAAGAAACGGAAGTAGCGGAACACTTTTGGTTCCAAAAACGTTTAAAGATGCATTAGTTGTTCCAGCAGAATCAACGTTCGAAAGACAAGGGAAATACTATGTTTATGGCGTGCAAGGAGATTCTTTAATAACAAAAGCTATTGAGATTAAGGCAACAGCTAACCGCCTTTATATTGTCGATAGTGGTATAAAGACAGGAGAAACCATTTTAGCAAAAGGGATTAATAAATTAGGGCCAGGAAGTAAAATTAAACCTATGCCAATTGCTATGGATAGTATTGTGAATTCGTTTAATACCGTTTTTAAATAATAAAAATATGTTCAAAAAATTTATTGAAAGACCGGTATTGTCAACGGTCATATCTATTATCATCGTCATTCTTGGAGTTTTAGGTCTTGCAGAATTACCGGTAACCCAATACCCAGATATTGCACCGCCTACTGTGCAAGTAAACGCTTCGTATCCAGGAGCTAACGCCGAAACTATATTAGAAAGTGTTATTGTGCCTATCGAGGAACAAATTAATGGTGTAGAGGGGATGACCTATATTACATCTACTGCTAGTAACTCTGGATCTGCATCAATACAGGTGTTTTTCGAACAAGGTTACGATGCAGATATTGCAGCGGTAAACGTACAAAACCGCGTGTCTCGTGCCAATGCTTTATTACCTTCAGAGGTGATACGCGCAGGCGTTATTACGGCAAAGCAGCAAAATTCTGCCTTACTTTATGCTGGATTATATTCTACAAACCCAGAATATGACGACACGTTTATTCAGAATTATTTAAATATTAACGTCATTCCAGAATTACAACGTATTAACGGTGTAGGTGCTGTAAATGCTTTTGGGGCTAAAAATTACGCAATGCGAATTTGGTTAGACCCGGCTAAAATGGCGGCTTATAAATTAGAGCCTAGAGAAGTAACGCAAGCTATAAATGAGGAAAGTTTAGAGGCGGCTTCGGGATCTTTAGGGCAAAATGCAGGAGAGTCGTTCGAGTATGTAATAAAATATAAAGGACGTTATAAAACGGCAGAGGAATATGGTAATGTAGTTGTGAAAGCTTTAGGAAGCGGTCAGTTTTTAAGAGTTAAGGACGTTGCTAAAGTAGAATTAGATGCTTTTTCTTATTCTTCATTATCTCGTTCTAGAGGCTATCCGTCGTTAAGTTTTGGAGTGTTTCAAACTCCAGGATCAAATGCTCAAGATATTATTAATGAGATTTATGAACGTTTAGATGAGTTAAAAGAAGATTTTCCGGAAGGGATCAATTATATCGTAAATTACGATACAAATAAGTTTTTAACCGCTTCTATAGGTAAGGTGAAAACCACATTAATAGAAGCCTTTTTACTGGTGTTTCTAGTTGTATTTGTCTTTTTACAAGATTTTAAATCGACGTTAATCCCAGCAATTGCAGTGCCAGTGTCAATTATTGGAACCTTCTTTTTCCTAAATATTTTCGGATATTCTATAAACTTATTAACGCTTTTTGCATTACTGCTTGCTATTGGAATTGTGGTAGATGATGCCATTGTGGTTGTGGAAGCTGTGCATGCCAAATTAGAAGAGGGCTATAAAGATGCTAAAAAAGCATCTATCTCTGCGATGAGTGAAATTAGTGGCGCTATTGTATCGATTACTTTAGTAATGATGGCGGTATTTATTCCTATTACATTTATTAAGGGACCTTCTGGAGTGTTCTACGAACAGTTTGGTGTGACCTTAATGATTGCCATATTTATTTCGGCTATTAACGCCTTGACTTTAACACCTGCATTGTGTGCTATTTTTTTAAAGCCACATAATGACGACCCAAATAAAAAACGAAGCTTTATGCAACGTTTTTACGATGCTTTTAATACGGGGTTTAATGCGACAACAAAGAAATATGTGGCGTCTTTAGGCTTTTTAATAAAACACAAATGGATTACTGTTGTTATTTTAGGTATTAGTGTGTTCGGTATTTTTTGGATGAGTAATAACATTCGTACAGGTTTTGTGCCAGCCGAAGACCGTGGCGTTATTTTTATGAATGCACAGTTGCCTCCAGGCTCTTCATTAGATCGTTCGTTTGAGGTAACCGAAATATTAAATGAAAGTATTAAAGATATTAAGGGGGTTAAAGGAGCAACATTTATTAGTGGTAGAAACTTTTTCTCTGGAGAAGGGAGTTCTAATGCTATGGGCTTTCTTATTCTTGATAGTTGGGAGGATCGTACTTCCGATGCAGAATCAGTGGATGCTATTATTGGACAATTATTTGGTAAAGCAGCAATGATTCCTGATGCTAATATTATTTTCTTTACACCTCCAAGTGTACCAGGATTTGGTAGTGCGGATGGTTTTGAAATGCGCTTATTGGATAGAGGTGCTAATCCTTTAACAGAATTAGATGCTACAGCAACAGAATTTGTTGGATTATTAAATCAGCAGCCTGAAATAGGATTTGCTTCGAACTCTTTCAGTACTAATTATCCACAATTAGAATTAGATATTAATATTGAACGTGCCAAAGAAGCAGGAATCTCAACCAGTGCCATACTTTCTGCCTTACAAGGTTATATTGGAGGTAATTATGTGGCCGATTTTAGTCGTTTTGGAAAGCAATTTCGTGTTTTTGTACAAACGCTTCCAGAAGATAGAACAAACGAAGCTAGCCTAAATAGTATGTTTGTTAAAACACCTAGTGGAGAGATGACCCCAATTTCACAATTTGTAACCTTAAATAGAACTTATGGGCCACAAACTGTAAATCGTTTTAATCTGTTTAATGCAGTTACCGTTAATGGTTCTACTGCCCCAGGCTATAGTTCTGGAGATGCTATTGCTAGAATAAATGCCATTGCTAAAGAAAGCTTACCAGAAGGTTATAAAGTAGAATATTCAGGAATTACTAGAGAGGAGATTGCTTCTTCAGGACAGTCGGGCGTAATTTTTTTAATTAGTATTCTGTTTGTATATTTCTTCTTATCGGCGCAATACGAAAGTTACTTATTACCATTAGTAGTTATATTCTCGTTGCCAATAGGTGTCGCGGGTGCTTATTTAACAACGTATTTTTCAGGTTTGGAAAATAATATATATTTCCAAATTGCTTTAATAATGCTTTTAGGTCTATTGGCTAAAAACGCCATATTAATTGTGGAGTTTGCTATTCAAAGACGCCAACAAGGTTTGTCTCTTGTAGATGCGGCTATCGATGGTGCTAAAGTGAGGCTGCGTCCTATTTTAATGACGTCATTTGCCTTTATATTAGGACTATTACCTTTAGTTTTTGCGAAGGGTGTTGGTGCAGCAGGAAATAATTCTATTGGTACTGGTGCAGCAGGAGGATTGTTAATTGGTACTGTTGTAGGGGTATTTGTAATTCCGGTGTTGTTTGTAGTTTTTCAATGGTTACAAGAACGTGTTTCTGGAACCCCAGAAATAGAAACTAATGAAACTCCTAAAGAAATAAATTAATTATGAGAAAACAAAGTTTATATAATATAGTGCTTTTAGTGGGGTTGTCTTTTGTTTTAACATCTTGCTTTGTTGCAAAAGAGTACGAAAGACCAGCTTTGCAAGAAACTGACGTCTTATACAGAACTGATAATTTGCCAACCGATAGCTTATCTATGGCAGAAGTATCGTGGACTACAATGTTTACAGACCCGTATTTAAAGCAATATATCGACGAAGGTTTGCAAAACAACATCGATGTAAGAATTGCGCTGCAGCAGCTTGTAGCGGCAGAGGCTTATGCTAAACAAGGAAAAGCCGGGTATTTTCCTTCTCTTAGTGCAGGGGCGAGTGTAACGCATCAGGAATTATCTAAAAACAGTCAGTTTGGTGCTTTTTTAGCAGATACGTCTACAGATCAGTTTGATTTAACAGCAAACTTATCTTGGGAAGCCGATATTTGGGGTAAAATAAGAAGTAATAAGCGTGCTACTCAAGCAGCCTATTTACAAACTGTTGCCGGTCATCAAGCTGTGAAAACACAGCTTATTTCTAGCATCGCTATTGCCTATTATAATTTATTGGCTTTAGATAAGCAGTTAGAAATTACGAAACAAACGATTTTAACTCGCGATAGTAGTGTGGTTACTATTAAAGCGTTAAAAGATGCAGGACAAGTGACTCAAGTGGCTGTAGACCAAAATATCGCACAATTTAATAATGCAAAAGCATTGCAAGTAGACCTTGAGACGGCTATTTTTAAAATGGAAAATACCTTGAGTATTTTATTAGGGAAAGGCCCTCAAGAATTTCAGAGAAGTACTTTAGATATTCAGGTTATAGATGAAGACATTCGTTTGGGAGTGCCAGCAACCTTGTTAAGCAATCGCCCAGATGTTATGGCCGCAGAGTATAATTTAATTCAATCTTTTGAGTTAACAAACGTTGCGCGAAGTAATTACTATCCGTCGTTAAAATTAACGGCAACTGGCGGGTTTCAAAGTTTGGAATTAGACAAGCTATTAAGTGCGAATTCCCTTTTTGCAACCCTTGTTGGCGGATTAACGCAACCGTTGTTTAATCAGCGAAAAATAAAAACACAAAATGAAGTAGCTATCGCGCAACAAGAACAGGCTTTATTGCAATTCAAGAAAACTTTATTAGTGGCAGGTGCCGAAGTATCTAACGCTTTATATACTTACGAATCTGAAACTAAGAAAATAGAGTTTAGAACTCTAGAGGTGGAGGCCTTAAAAAATGCAGAATCCAACTCTGAAGAACTACTTAAAAACGGGTATGCTAATTATTTAGATTTATTAACGGCAAGACAAAGTGCGTTGAGTGCCCAATTAAATAGTATAGATAGTAAACTTCAACAACTTATTGCTATGGTTAATTTATATGAGGCTTTAGGTGGCGGTTGGAAATAATTAGATTTATATGATAACGAAAACGGATATTTTGGAATGTTCTATTCTAAACTTTACAAAGTTTGGAAGCAAGCATTTTACACTCGATCAGCTTTCAAAAATCCTTGGTATTTCTAAAAAAACAATCTATAAACACTTCGAAAATAAAGAAAATCTTGTAGCAGAAAGCTTAGGGTTTTTAATCGATAAATTTATGGTCGATATTAATGAGATTGTAGAGCAGAATACTCACGATGGTGTTGTAACTATTATCTTAATTTATAAAAAAGGGTTTGAGTATTTAAAATACTTCAAACCCTCTTTTTTGTTCGGAATTAAAAAGTACTATCCAAAAGCCAATCTCATTTTTAAAGCGTTTAGACAAGAGCTTGTGTTTACTATGGTGTATGCTCAATTAGAGCGTGCTAAAGCGGACGGGCATATTAGAACTGAAATTGATATTAAATTAATCTGCGAGTTGTACTATTTAAAAATGGATGCCATTGCTTTTACATCGGATTCTCTTTTTGATTCCTATACCCTAGATGCCATTTTAGAACATAGTGTTGTCTGTACTTTAAAAGGAATAACAACGTTGCATTATTCTAATCCTTATTTTGAATAGATTTGTATTTTTGCAGTATGAAAAAAGATATTGAAATCCCGAAGGTAGAAGGTGTTTATGTGGCAATTGTAAACGAATACAACGACATTTATAAAACTCAAGATTGGAATGCTTATATTATTAATGATAATAATGAAGATCTAGAAATGGTTATTATTGTTACCGATGGCTATTCTGAAAACAAGATCACCTCTAAGTTTCGTAAGAAAATAGATGTGCTACCTAAAAAGAGTTACGCGAAAATTGAAATGATTCAAGAAGAACTCTTTGCTTTAAACAATCAGTTTAAAGTCACTTATTTTAAAGGTAATACGATGTTTGATAAAGTGTTTACTTTTAGAAAAAACACAATAAATTTAAAGGCTCTGCAGGCGATTCCGCTTATGGAAGCGCAAGGGGTATTAGTTAAGTAGAATGTAATCACTGTTTTTGTAGTATATTACTTAAAAAATAAAACGATGAGAAAACTACGAGCGATTGGATTTATCCTATTAGTAATAGGGGTAATATTACATTTATATTTAGAGAATGAAGGTGTCGATTTTGTTACGGGAGTACTTATGGGTGCTGGTTTTGCCTTATTAATTACGGGGCAGTTAAAGCGAAATATTTAGGCTTAATGTAAACGTATAAAGTACGGTCGCTCTCGCTGTATGCGCGTTAGGGATTGTAGTAGAAATCCTTTTGGTAAGGTACGCGCCAAAAGATTGTAGCGTAAAGCCCGCCCTTTTGGAACGCCCAAAACACCTATTTTAATGGGGTTGTGATACTGGATTTAGTCGAGTTTATCGGCTAGTTTTTTAAATTCTTTTTTAGCATCTTTTCCGTCGTATAAGATATTGTAGACGGCATCGATAATATGAATTTTAGTTTTTTTCTTATTCTTTTGGTTAATTAAATAAGCGCTTTTAGTGGCGTAATACCCTTCGGCAACCATACTCATTTCCATTTGTGCCGATTTTACGGTGTAGCCTTTTCCAATCATATTTCCGAACATTCTATTTCTAGAAAATAGAGAGTAACCCGTTACTAGTAAATCGCCTAAGTAAGCCGAGTTGTTTATGTTGCGTTTCATTTTATGCTTTTTCTTAATAAATCGCTTCATTTCGCGAATAGCATTACTCATTAATACACTCTGGAAATTATCCCCATAGCCCAAACCGTGGGCTATACCAGCGGCTATGGCATAAATATTTTTAAGCATAACGGCATATTCGGTACCGATAACGTCGTCGCTAATTTTTGTTTTAATATAATCGCTAGATAAGGCATCTGCGATGTATTGCGCTTTTGTAGCATCGTCGCAAGAAATAGTAAGGTACGAGAGACGCTCTAAAGCGACTTCTTCGGCGTGGCAAGGGCCAGCAATAACAGCGATGTTTTGAAAAGGAACATTATGAATGTCGTGAAAATGCTCGCCTAACAACAAGCCAGTTTCTGGAACGATACCCTTTACTGCAGATACTACAGTTTTATTGGTGATGTCTACAGTTAGTTTTTCTAATTCTGAATAAATAAACGCAGAAGGCACCACAAATATTAAAACATCTGCATAGTTAGCAATTTCATTAATATCGTTACTTAGCTTTAATTGGTCTAAATGAAACTCTACCGAACTTAGGTAACTAGGGTTGTGCTGCTCTTTTATTAAGTGCTCTTTTGTATACACACTGCGCATATACCAGCCAACTTCGGCTTGGTTTTCGCATAGCATTTTTACTATTGCAGTGGCCCAACTTCCAGATCCAAAAACGGCATATTTTAATTCGTTGCTCATATTCTCTTTATTAAAACCTTCATTGCCTATAAAGACAAGCTTCAAAAATACAAAAATATTAATGATAGCTAAACCCTTGTAGCATTACCTTTACTGTTTTTGGCACAACTTTTGAAAAACTATAATTATCAATCTATAAAAACGACAGTTATGAAACAATTAAAACGAATTTTTGGTGTAGTACTTTTAGCACTTGTAGTAATGTCTTGCCAAACAGATATAATTGTTCAAGATGATTACGTAAATACCGCACCGGCGCCATTATCTTTAAATCAATTATTAAATTCTTACGAGCTTTGGTATGTCGATATTAATGAAACTATAGGGTATGGTGAAACGCCTTTTCTACAAATTGCATTTACCGTATCGTTTAAAAACGGTGTGTTATATGCTAATAATAATTTAGTAGGGATTGGTAGTCAGGGTAATGGTTTTGGAATTCCTATTGGGTATTACGATGCTTATAATATGATTTTAGATACCGATCATGATATTGATGGTTTTGATACTTTTGATGTATATCAAGTAGATTATAATACTATTGAATTGTATAACCCTTACAATGATACGTCTTACTTTTTAAACGGATCGCAGCGTGCAACGTTTGATTATGATTATGTATTCTATGATAATATTCATTATTTCTTACAAGAATATGAAGCTTGGGAAAAAACATTTACTAGTAATTATGGCGCATTAAATGCTTTTGATGATGAAAACTATTTACAGTTTTTAGCAGGAGGGAACGATGTAACGTTTAGAAGCTCTCAAGATATGGTTAGCACTCCACCAAACTCATTATACTGGGATTATACAGGAATTTACGGTGTTGGCGATATAGTCGGTAATATGTATCTTAAAACCTTAACTCTCGATTACGATTATTTTGATAATGAATTTTTTGAGTTGGATGTAAGAAACGATCAAACGATCGAGCTTTTTCACGCAGATTCTGGAACCCTTTACAGGTTTAAAGGCCGTGGATATATTCAGTATCTAAAAGAGGGAACAACTGTAAATAAATCTAAATCTTCTGGAGAGAAAAAAAGAAAACAACGTACAGCTAAAAAAGAAAATACGCGTAGCAGTACAAGAACATTATAATTTTTTAGATACTTGATTTTAAAACTACTTAGCCTGTATAGGTTGAGTAGTTTTTTGTTGTTTTATGTTTTTTTTAGTAGCAATAATAGCGGATAATAATAGGAATTTAAGAAGATTTTTTTAAACTTTACAATAGGAGAATTTAAATTATTAATTTAAAACAATTAAAAATTATGGGATTATTTTCATTTATTAAGAATGCCGGGGCAAAAGTCTTTGGAATAGGAAAAACAGATAAAGAAGAGCAGGCAGAAGCTAAAGCAGCAGAGTTAAAGTTGGAAGAAATGGCTGCTATAAAATTAAAAGAAACGGTACAAGATTTAGATTTAAAAGTTGAAGAACTTAATATTTTAATCGATGATGATAAAGCAACAATATCCGGTAAAGCGGCAGACCAATCTACTCGTGAAAAAGTAATTTTAGTAGTTGGTAATAGTGACGGTATTGCTACGGTAGACGACCAAATGACGGTAGAGTATAAAGAGCCGGAAGCGCTGTTTCATACAGTAGTAAGCGGCGATACTTTAGGTAAGATTGCTAAAAAGTATTACGAGAATGCTATGAAGTATCCAGTTATTTTTGAAGCTAATAAACCAATGCTAACAGATCCAGATAAAATTTATCCAGGTCAAGTATTGCGTATTCCAGCGTTAGACTAGTATTTTAAAATACAGATATTAAAAAGGCAACTCTATTAGGGTTGCCTTTTTTATTAACTAATGTATAAAAAAATTACTGGGTATTCTCAGGAGATGCTTCTGCAATATCACTCTCGATAAAGTACTTTAAAAAGCAAAATGTAGAACCTATAAATGGGATGCCCAAAATAAGGAAAACCCAGAGTGTTCTATTTGTTTTATTGTGCTCGTTCTTGTATACAAACCATATGCTTAGGGCAATGTAACCAATTAAAGAAGCAACTATAAGTAGTAAAGTTAAGGGATTTACTGCCTTCATAATCTATCTATTTTCAACAAAATTAATTGAATTCATTGGGCTTATAGCAACCATTAATCGGTATTTTAGGTCGTTTATCTAAAACCCGCTTTTTTGATGCTTTTCCATTACGGCAAAAACCGTAATTGTACGAAAATTCCTATTTTGTAATCGTGATAATAATCAAAAAAAAAGCCCAACGTTTAAATGTTGGGCTTTAAAGAAGGTGTAACAGTTAATTTGTAATAGTAATTGTTTCATTCCAAACCGTTCCGCTAATGTCGGTAAGTGATACAATGTATTCGCCAGCGGGTATATTTGCTAATGCAGTATCTTTAATAGATAGAGTCGCTTTTGCGCCCAAAGGAATAATCATACTATGTTTTCCAGGTTTTACTTTAGTAACATATACGTTGTCTATATTTTCTTTAGGGAATTGTGATAAACTGGCACCGTCTAATTTTAAAAGGGTTTCGCCAGCCGTGTTTTTTAAATCTATTTGAATTAAAAAAGAGCCATAAACGTCTACGCCTTCAACTCTAAAGACTTGAAAAGATAAGGTGTTGTTGGTAATAGCTCCTTGGCTTAACTCAAGTTTTGGTTTTACAGATTTGTTATGTAAAGTACCCCAAACACCACCGTGGAAATATTGGTTTGTGAATAGAGTTAATCCTAAAATTAAAAATGAACCTGCAAATACAATTTTATGTAAGTTGTTTAATTTAATTGGTAACGCCCCAGAGGCAATCCAACTAAAACCTTTCCATCTTGTTATTTTAGATTTATTTTTAAGCAATAGATAATCTATCGAGTACTTACCACTTCCTGTAAGGAAAATAGTAAACCCAGTAGCGATACCTAATACTCCAATTTGCCACTCATCTAAGCACGTGGTGCCAATCCAACCTGCGCCTAATAAAATACCCATGGCGAGTCCAAACACACCAATACTCATAAGTCGTGTAAAGAGTCCAAGCATCATACATAGTCCTACAATAGCTTCAACGATAGTGAAAATTGCCATAGACCACCATAAGGCTTCAGGGTGCGTTACTAAATACTCTATTAAAGGTTTAATCCCTAGAGCATTTGGTAGGAAGTGATTGAATTTTTCGCCAATATAACCAGCTCCTTCAGGGTCTAGTTTATTGTCTAAAATAAGACGACGCCAAAAGGCTGAAAAATAGGTCCAACCTACAACTAAACGTAGGGACATAGTGAAAAGGCCAGCCATGTTATATGACTGCAATATTTTTTGATCTTGCATTGTTATAAATTTTATAGTAAAAGAATTGTGATTTAAACGAAAGTAAGAGCGTCTAAATCGTAAATTTTCAATCTTTTATATAAAATATACAGTGGGAGCTCTGCGTTGACACTAACAGTGCGGTCTACCCATAGTAGGGCTTTCCGTTTAGTGCTAGTGTTAAACAAACAACTCGAAAAAGCTTTTGAGACTGCTTTTTTAATGTCTTTTTTCGTTGCTTGTTTAGTTCCTGTTTGAGATTGAGTATCCCAAACGCTACACATATTTAATTGTGGTGCTGAGGTTTTATTTTTGTGGAGTGATCGGGTCACTTCAACCTCTAGAGCCATTTGCATTGCACCTTTCACCGAGCAAGGAGAAAGTAATAATAGCAAAGCTAGTAACGGAAGAGTTACTAGCTTTAGACGGCCTATATTTATGCGTTGCGTTTTCATTTTTTTAACTAGAAACACCTTAGTTTAAATGGATGTGTAATAGGTGTTTTAATTAATTGTCCAATTTCGACCTTTTTTTGTGAGTGTCAAAACCAAAGTGTGTTAAATAATGTGTAAAAATTAGACCCTTAGTATAGTATATAAACTAACGAAAAGATCGCAATGAATATCCATAATGACAATGCTAATAGTATAGGTTTAACTCCTGTGGATTTTAAATCTTTAATAGAAATTGTAGACCCCACTAAAAATAATGTTAGAATTAAAAGGCGTTTAGAAATAACAACAATCCCTCCTGTAATAGGTTCTGGAAGAATATGGAAACTGTTAATAAATATGGCTACAATAAACAGCACAATAAAATAAGGGATTTTAATTTTTTCGCCTCTAGTTTTAAACATAAACATCGAGAAAATAGACAATGGAATAATCCAAAGTGTTCTAGATAGTTTAACTGTGGTTGCAATACGCAACGCTTCGTCGCCATAGCTTAAAGCTGCGCCAACTACCGAGCTAGTATCATGGATAGCAATAGCACACCATAAACCAAATTGCTCTTGTGTTAATTGAAATACATGGCCTAATGGTGGGAAAACAAGTAACGCGATAGAGTTAAGCAAGAAAATAATAGCTAATGCAATACTAATAGTTTCACTTTTTGCTTTTATAACGGGAGCAATAGCGGCAATTGCACTACCGCCACAAATAGAGGTGCCCGAAGTAATTAAATGCCCTAGTTTTTTGTCTATTTTAAAAGCACGTGCTAAGAATATGCCCAAGGTTACGGTTAGAACTATTGAGTAAAAGGTAAGTGCTAATCCTTCTTTACTCGTTTCTATAGTTTCTTTTAAAAACATTCCAAACCCTAAACCTACAACTGCTATTTTTAATAAATAACTAATCACTTTCTGACTGTGAGCTTTAAAAGGATTCTTAAATATTAAAGTGAAAACAAAACCTAATAATAATGCATTCGGGCTATCAATTAGTCCTAATAATGCTACTATTCCAATAAGGAAAAAGATAATTTTTGGTAAGTGCGTTTTCATATCTGTTGTCATAACAGGTACAAAGTTATAACACAGGTATAACTGTTAAGCACATTAAAAAACTATTTAGAATAACTAAAAGTTATGAGTAGTTGTTTCTTATAAATTTTTCTAAGGTATCCATTACTTTAGACTGATATCCCGTGCGACATACAAAATGAAACCAGCGCTCCATTGTTAAATCTGAAATATCTATAATTCGCAGTTTATTATTTTTTAAATCTTCATCGACTGCATTAATCGATAGTAAAGCGTAGCTGTCAGAATAATACAGGTAGTTTTTAATGGCCTCGGTACTGCTTAAAGTAACGACCGTATTCAATGTTGTAACGCCATTTTTATTTAAAAACTCATACATAATATTACGTGTTCCCGATCCAGATTCACGCTCAATAATTGGTAGTTGTTGTAATGTTTCGCGATTGATAACTCCGTTTTTAAATGCGGTATTTTTGGCATTGGTAACCAATACGATTTCGTCTTTTATAAAGGGTTTAAACTGAAGCTTTCTATTGGATTCTTTTCCTTCAGTAATCGCGAAATCCAATTGTTGGTTAAGTAGAAGCGCTTCAATATCATCCGAATTGCCACTTTTTATTTTAAATGTCGTTTCAGGATATTGCAATCTAAATTTGGCGATTATTTTTGGAAGAATATAATTAGCCAACGTGGTGCTTGCTCCAAAAGTGATGTCTTTTGGAAGTGCTTCTTTTACATTTAAAAACTGATTTTCAACTTCAGAGAAAATGTCTAAAATCCGATTTACATACACTAAAAACCCTTTTCCGTTGTCTGTGAGTTCTATCGAGCTACGGTGTCTTAAAAAGAATGTGGTTTTATAGTCGTCTTCTAAATTTCTAATGGCTTTAGAAACTGCTGGCTGAGAAATAAAAAGCTCTTCGGCAGCTTTAGTAAAACTTAAATGATAAGCAACGGTTTTAAAGATATGTAACTTCGTTCTCATTTAAGTTATGTTTAAAAGATTGACTCGTCTTTTGTTTAGTAGAAAGCAGTCTCGCACTATTCATTTTAAGTCTTTCTAAAGTAGAAAACAAGTCTAACTTTAGCGATAAAATTGCATATCGTCGGCATATTTCCACACGTGTTCTGGTAATAATGGTCTTATGTTTTTACCTTCTTTTATAGCTTTGCGAATATAAGTTGAAGACAATTCCATAATTGGAGACTCTACCCTATGAATTTTTGGATGACCGTTAAACTGAGTGTCTACAGTGCCTTCCGCAATTCTAGGATACACATAAATATTATGATGCTCTAAAATAAGTGCGTAGTTTTTCCATTTATGAAACCCTTTTAAATTGTCTTCTCCCATAATTAACGAAAACTGATATTTGGGATGTTTTTCTTTTAGATAGGTGAGTGTATTTATGGTGTAATTAGGCTGAGGTAAATTAAATTCGATGTCGCTAGGCTTTAAATTAGCGTAATCTTTGGTTGCCAAATGCACCATTTCTAGACGGTCGTAATTATCTAAAAGAGTACTCTTCTTTTTAAACGGGCTGTGTGGTGTTACTACAAACCAAACCTGGTCTAAATCGCTGTTTTCTGCCATTTGGTTGGCAATAATTAAATGGCCAACGTGGATGGGGTTAAAAGAACCGAAAAATAGACCTATATTCATAATAGTAGTGTATTAGTTATCGGCGTTTAAAAAATTCGACACCGTTGTTTCTGCCTCAGCAAGAGCCGTTTCTAAACTATCATTTTCTATAATAACATCAAAAAGAGGGGCCGTTGCTAATTCTGCCGATGCTTTTGCTACGCGCATATTTATCTTATCGTCACTCTCTGTTTTTCTATTTTTTAGTCTAATCTTTAGCTCGTCAATACTAGGGGGTTTAATAAATATAGCTAAAGTTTGTTCCGGAAATTTTCGTTTAATACGTAAGCCACCAGAGACATCAATATCGAAAATAACGTGCTTTCCTAGTGCCCAAAGTCTGTCTACTTCCGTTTTTAAAGTACCATAAAAATTATCGCGATAGACTTCTTCCCACTCTAGAAACTCGTCAGCTTTAATTTTGTTTTTAAATTCTTGAGACGATAAAAAGTAATAGTCTTCTTTATCTATTTCTTGACCGCGTTTTTCTCGCGAAGTTGCCGAAATAGAAAACGCTAAATTTAGCGCATCGTTTTTTAATAAATGTCTTACAATGGTTGTCTTTCCGGATCCCGAAGGAGCAGAAAATACAATAAGTTTACCTTGCTTTTTGTTGTTTACTGAGGTCACAAATATAAATTTTGGTTACGCGCTAATTACAGTACGTTTAGTAATTGTTCTTTAATTTTCTCTAACTCGTCTTTCATTTGCACCACCAATTGTTGCATTGGCGCATGGTTGCTTTTAGAGCCTATAGTATTGATTTCTCTTCCCATTTCTTGAGAGATAAAACCTAGTTTTTTACCGTTAGAATCTTCAGAGTCTAATGCCTCTAAAAAGTAATCTAAATGATTCTTTAAACGGACTTTCTCTTCCGTAATATCAAATTTTTCTATGTAGTATACCAGCTCTTGCTCGAAACGGTTTTCATCGTACTTTTCTTTTAAATCTTCTACACCCTTCTTTAAACGCTCTCTCACGCCACCAACGCGTTCTGGGTCCATTGCAATAATTTGATCTAACAAATCGCTAATGGTTGCAACGCGATTTCTAAAATCATTTTCTAGTACAATACCTTCGTCCAATCTGTAGGTTTTAATACTTTCGATGGCTTTTTTAATTTCAACTTCTATAAGTTGCCATTCATTTTCGTCAATCTCTTCGCGCTCTGTATTTAAAGCATCAGGAAAACGTACAGCCATTTTTAACAATTCAACTTCATCACCATCTACGACTGCTTTTAATTGCTCGATGTATTGTTTAACAACAGGTGTGTTAATTTTTGCCGAGGTATCTTCAGCTGTGGTTTCTGCATAAATAGAGAAATCTACTTTACCACGATCTAATTCTTTCGCAATGAGTTTACGAAGTGGTAATTCTTTTTCTCTATAAATAGAAGGCATTCTGGCATTTAAATCCAGGTTTTTGCTATTTAGCGATTTTAGTTCTATCGATATTTTTTTTGTTGGTAACTGTACTACAGATTTACCATAACCTGTCATTGAATGTATCATAAGCTTTCTATATAAAGTTGTGCAAAGGTAATGAAAACCGTGTGTTTAGAAAACCATTTAATTTATTATGTGTGCACAACAAATTTATGTAGTTTTGAAGTAAAATAATTAAGAATATGTACACGAAACAATTTGAAATACGTTGGAGTGATGTTGATGCGAATAGACATTTGGCGAATTCTGCTTATACTAATTTTATGAGTCATACGCGAATGGCCTTTTTAATAGAGCAGGGCTTTACAATGAAAGAGTTGGCAATGCATAATATTGGTCCCGTGGTCTTTTACGAACACATGTTCTATTTTAAAGAGGCTTTTATGGGGCAGCCAATTACTGTGAGCTTAGAGGTTTCTGGGTTGAGTGAAGATGGTTCTTTTTTTAAATTCGACCATAATTTTTACAATCATAAAGGCGAAAATCTAGCATTTTGTGAAATGTTTGGGGCATGGATAGACCTAAAAGAACGTAAAATAACAGAGCTTCCAAAAGTGTTGTTGGATTTAGCTGATAAATTCCCAAAATCTAAAGAGTATAAGGTTTTAACTAAAGAAGACGCAAGAGCAAAAGGCCGTAAACCAGTAAATTTAAGTCTGTAAATTATACGTGAGCGTTTTTTGTTTTTGGCTTTTTAGTCACTAAATACACTCCAGTAAATATTAATGCGGAGGCGATAAGTTTTACACTGCTTAAACTGTCGCTTCCCATTATAATTGCAAATATTCCAGCAATTACCGGCTGGATATAAATAAAGATACTCACCGTAGATGCTTTTAAATGTCGTAAAGCTAAAGGGTTTAAAGTATAGGTTCCAAAGGTTGCGCCAACAACTACAAACGCAATTGAGAAATAAATATACGGTGTAAAAGAGTTGTAATCTATGGCTACAAATTCACTAATTCCAAAGGGAGTAACCAATATTAAACCAAATAAAAACACCCATTTTATAAACGTAAACGGATGGTATTTATAGGTTAGTTTTTTAATGATAATAATGTATATGCTATACGAAATAGCATTAATTAATACCAGTAAATTTCCTAAAGGTACATTATCTCCAACCCGCGTAGACTTGCCGTAAATAGTTAAAACGATAGCGCCAATAAACGCTAAAATAACGCCTATAACTTTAAGGGTTGTAAAGCGTTCTTTCAAATAAAAGGTAGAGAGAATAAGGACGATAATAGGAACGATGGTTGTTATTACAGCCGCGTGAATAGGAGAGGTATACTCTAATCCTTTAAAAAACATAAGCATATTGGTGGCCACGCCAAAAATAGCAGCGAAAAATAGCGTAATAAAATCTTTAGGCTCTATTTTTTCCTTAGGCCCCATACCGCTAAACAACCAAAATAATAACGTTGCACCACCGACTCTAAAAATTATAAAAGCAAATGGCGTGACATAACCGCCAGCAATAACATCTTTGGCAAACGTAAAGTTTAAGCCGTAGAGTAACTGCACTGCAAAAGCGGCAATTAATGCCCAAATTCTAAATTTCATTTAAAGCCTGTTTAACAGCTTCTACATTTTTCTTAGAATTCCCTATGTAAATAGTATTGTTAATAATAAAAACAGGACGGCTTAGAAACGTATAATGTTCTAAAATATACTGTTTGTAGTCTTTTTCGGTAAGCGATTTATTTTTTAAATCCATCGATTTGTATAACGTGGCACGTTTGCTAAATAAAGCTTCGTAGCTTCCAGATAACTCGCCCATTTCTTCCAATTGTTGCAAAGTGATGGCATCGCTTTTAATATCCTGTAAAATAAAATCTGAAGGTAGGTCGAGTTCTTTTAGAATTCTAGAACAGGTGCTACACGTTTTTAAATAGTATACTTTATTCATATTACAGGAGTTTTGTGATTGCAAAATAAATTTAATTTCACAAAAAAGGGTTACTTTTATCTAAAATTATAATTATGAATTTCGCTTTCGATACCACATTAAAAAATAGAATTTTATTAAATAGCTTTTTAGATTATTTTAGCTTAGACCAATTAAATAAAGTGCCAGAAGGGTTTAATAACAATATTATTTGGAATGTTGCGCATACTATTGTTACCCAACAATTACTTGTTTATAACCTCTCAGGATTACCAATGAACGTGTCTGACGATATGGTAACCAAATATAGAAAAGGAACAAAAACCGAGCATTTTGCTTCTCAGGAAGAAGTGAATGCCGTTAAAGAGTTGTTGTTTTCAACTGTAGAAAAGATGAAAGAAGATTACAATAACAAGCTGTTTAAAACCTATACAGAGTATACAGTAACTACCAAAAGTACGCTAACAAACGTAGAAGAGGCTATTGCATTCAATAATTTTCATGAGGGTATTCACTTAGGGTATATTTTAGCGCTTAAAAAATCACTTTAAAATTTTAAGTACCTATTCGCAACCGTGTAGGGGATTGTAAATTCTAAGGGGTCGTTAGAGGGGCTGTTTAAACGATCGTAAAATATAATTACACCGTCTTCACTAAATCCTAGATTTTCTGGGAAGGAGAATGACTCGTTATATGGCTCTAAATCGGTGGCCTTGTAACCGGTTTCTAATTCTTTGTCGTAATATTTTTTAACTACGGTTGTAAACGCTTCAATATCATTAATTAAATCTTCTGTTTTTAACTCTTTTCCAGTCGCAGCATCGAAGTTGAAGAATTTCATATTGAAAATACCTTGCGCCCCACCAGTATTAATACTCGAGTTCATGACAATACAAATAATAGACTCGTTTTGGTAGATGATTTCGCCATCTATTAATGCTTCCCATGACGGTAAATCTGTTAAAAGTGTTTTTCCTATTTCAGTTTTAAAACGACTGTAAGATGTGTTAAATGCCGTTATGTTTTCTTCGATAGTTGGTTGTATTGTGCCAGCAGAATCTACGGCTAATGCTGTATTGGTGTAGTTTTCTAATGTGGCGTTAATTGCTTTCGCTGCTTCCGTATCACCTTTAGCCTTTGGTATGTTAACTTCAACTACTGTTTCATTATTTGTTATAATAGCGGTTGAAGCAAACGAAAGTGTTGTTTCTTCTTTACAGCTGTAAACACTAATTGATAAAGCAAGGATTAAAATGTATTTTAATGGCTTTATTGCGAAACTGTTAAACATAGTTTAAAGATATTAATTGAATTTGAATAGA
>JAGPVI010000383.1 GCA_018067115.1 Bizionia sp.
TCTATTATTTTAAATAAAATCCGAATTTAAAATCACATAAAAACTGTACTTTCGATAGCTGCAAACGTTAATTACTATATGCTTAAACATTGTATCTTATTTTTTGTATTATTATTCTCGTTATCTCTTAGTGCCCAAACACCTAAAGACAGTACTGTTGTGGCACAAGACTCAACAAAATCTGACGTGCTTTTAAAACAAATTGGGAACGGTTTTTTTCCGACGACGTATTGGAATTTTGATTTACGATATTTAGTAAAATTTAATCAATACGAGGGTCTTAGAACAGGTTTAGGTGGTGTTACAAACGATGGTTTTTCTGAAAAATACCAAATTGACTCTTATGTCGTTTATGGATTTAAAGACCACAGATTTAAATACAAAATTGGTGGTGGTGCCCGATTAGATGAAGCCACAAAAACGTGGATTAAATTTTCGTACACAGATGATTTACAAGAAACCGGAAGCTCGACATTTTTAACGGATAGCCGTTTCTTTTCATTTTTCGAACCCCGCCTATTAAACATTAATTTATTTCATAAACACATAACTTCTGCCCTATCCTTAGAGCATCAAATAACTCCGAATTTAACTTCCGAGACACAACTTGCTATTAGTAATATTAGGCCAACCTATAGCTATAATTATGTTTTGGATGATAAAACTTACGACGCCTTCGAAACAAGTACTGCAACAGTATCCTTACAATGGAGTCCTTTTAATGAATACGAAACCAAAGACGACGCACTTGTAGAAACTAAAAATGGATTTCCAAAATTTTCATTGCAATACACCAAAAGTTTCAGAGATGTCTTTACTTCCGATTTTAATTTTTCGAAATTAGACTTTAGAACCATTCATAAAATAACACATAAAAACGAATCCTACACTACAGGAGTTTTAACCGCTGGCTTAGCACATGGCGACACACCACTAACACACTTATACCACGCTTACCCTAATAACATAAATAAAGCAACGATTTTTAGTCGTTTTTCGGTTGCGGGAATTAACAGTTTCGAAACTATGTTTTTTAACGAGTTTTTCTCTGATCGCTTTACCACTATAGTCGCAAAACATTACTTTAAACCGTTCGCGATTGCTAAACGATTCAATCCGCAATTAGTACTTATATCTCGCTTTGCTATTGGTAATATAAATAATGTAGCGCGTCATCAAAACGTATCATTCGGTACACTAAAACACGGATATACAGAAACCGGATTAGAAATAAACAAACTTTTACTGGGCTTTGGTTTAAGCTTAACCTATCGTTACGGTGCTTATCATTTACCAGAATTTAACGATAATATTGCTTTAAAATTCACATTTAATATTACGTTATAATTTAGATTTTAACAGACTAAATATCTAGGTTTTATATACCTTTGCGCTTCTTTTTAAAATACTATGTCGAAACTTAACACATCACGCTTTTGGGATACTGTTGCACGGTTAATTCTACGTAACAAAATTGGTATTCTAATAACAGTTGTATTAATTACTATACTTTTAAGTACACAATGGAAGTACATGCGCTTTACCTATACCGAAGCCAATTTACTACCAGACGACCACGAGGTTAATTTAGAGTACAATAAGTTTTTAAATATTTTTGGAGAAGAGGGTAATCTTATAGTTCTCGGGGTTAAAGATTCTACAGTATTTACAGTAGATAAACTAAATGCCTGGAATGCCTTATCGGATACTTTTAGAAACGACGAAGAAGTAATTACCGTTGCCTCGATTAAGGATTTACAAAAGCTTGTAAAAGATACCGATAATAAAAAATTCAATTTAGTACCATTTATAAAAGACTCAATTCATTCGCAAACGCAACTCGACACCTTGCAATATGAATTGTTTACACAATATCCCTTTTACGATAATTTTTTATTCAATAAAGAAACAAAGACTATTCGTTCGGCAATTTATCTTAAAAAAGAAATTGTAAACACGCCTGCCAGAAAAGACTTTGTGTTTGATAAGCTTGTAAAACGTATAGAAGCTTTCGAAAAAGAAACAAATATTGATGTCCGTGTATCGGGAATGCCCTACATACGTACCTTAAATGCACAAAATATTGTCGATGAAATTGGCCTATTTGTAGCTGGTGCTCTGTTAGTAACTTCCTTTATCTTCTTTTTATTCTTTAGATCATTTAGAGCCACTTTAATTTCACTCGTTGTTGTTTGTATTGGTGTTATGTGGACTTTAGGAATTTTAGGAATGCTTAAGTACGAAATTACTGTGCTTACCGCCTTAATACCACCTCTAATTATTGTTATTGGTATACCTAACTGTATCTTTTTAATTAATAAATATCAGCAAGAAGTAAAAGCACACGGTAATAAAGTAAAATCATTACAGCGCGTAATTACCAAAGTGGGTAATGCAACGTTAATGACAAATGTAACTACAGCTTCAGGTTTTGCGACCTTTATAATTACCGAAAGTACTTTATTAAAAGAATTTGGTGTTGTTGCTTCATTAAGTATCATCGCTATATTTATTCTGTGTTTGCTTATTATTCCAATTATATACTCCTTTTTACCTTATCCTAAAGAGCGACATTTAGAGCACTTAAATAAACGTTGGGTTGGCGGTTTTGTAAATTGGACAGAACGTATGGTTAAAGAACAGCGCATAGCCATTTATATAACGGTGTGTTGTTTAGTGATTACGTGTATTATAGGGATTTATAAAATAAAAATTTCTGGCAGTCTTATTGAAGACATGCCAAAGAACACCGAGTTTTTTAAAGATATTCGCTTTTTCGAAGAAGAGTTTAACGGTATTATGCCTTTAGAAATAATGGTAAATACTAAACGTAAAAAGGGTGTTATGACCTCGTCGACGCTTAAACGTATGAACGTGCTTGAGGATTTAATTATTGAAACACCAGAACTCTCTAGACCAATATCTATAGTCAGCCTTGTAAAATACTCAAAACAAGCGTTCTATAATGGCAATCCAAAATACTATCAACTTCCAACAAAACAAGAAGAGGCTTTTATATTGCCTTATGTAAAAAATTCGACTTCTGAGGACACCTCTTTGCTAAATGATTTTGTGGATAGTACTGGGCAATATGCACGTATTACCACCTTTATGAAGGATATTGGCACCGATAAAATGGAAGAGATAGAAGACGATCTCGAAACCAAAATTAAAAAGCTATTTCCGGAAGATAAATATGAAATCACTGTAACAGGTAAAGCATTGGTGTTTCAAAAAGGCACGACTTATTTAGTAAAAAACTTAGCGTTATCTTTATCTCTAGCTATTTTTCTAATTGCCTTATTTATGGCATATATGTTCCGTTCCTTTAGAATGATTGTTGTATCGTTAATCCCTAATCTATTGCCGCTTGTAGTAACAGCAGGACTAATGGGGTTTTTAGGAGTCCCAATAAAACCATCCACTATATTAGTTTTTAGTATTGCCTTTGGTATATCTGTAGATGATACCATTCACTTTTTAGCAAAATACAGACAAGAATTACAAGCCAATAACTGGAAGATTAAAAAATCGGTTTATGGTGCATTAAGAGAAACGGGCGTAAGTATGTTTTATACCTCTATAGTTTTATTCTTTGGTTTCTCCATATTTACCATCTCAAGTTTTGGTGGCACAGTAGCATTAGGAGCCTTAGTATCAGTTACTTTATTATTTGCTATGCTATCTAACTTACTACTATTGCCATCATTATTACTATCTTTAGAGCGCAGCATTGCCAACAAGCAAATTTTAAAGAAACCGCCTATTAATATCATTCCCGAAGACAGTGAAGGCGATTTTAATACCGATTATTCAGACGAAAAAAAATAAGAATTTAATTATAAATGAGCTAAACATTTATATTTGCATTTAAATACAATAAAAAAATGACACAGACCACAATTGCACAATTATTAAAACAAACGGCGTCACAAGACGTTGAAATAAAAGGTTGGGTACGCACATTTAGAGCGAAACGTTTTATAGCCTTAAATGACGGCTCTACACTTAATAATATTCAATGTGTTGTCGATTTTGAAAACACACCGGAAGACGTTTTAAAACGTATTACTACGGGAGCTGCCGTACATATAAAGGGAGAATTAATTGAAAGCCAGGGTCAAGGACAATCTGTAGAAATTGCTGTAACTTCAATTGTTATTTTAGGAGATTCAGATCCTGAAAAATACCCTATTCAGCCTAAAAAACACTCGTTCGAATTTTTAAGAGAAAACGCACACCTACGTACAAGAACAAACACCTTTAGTGCAGTAATGCGACTACGTTCTACCTTATCGTTTGCAATACACAAATATTTTAACGACAATGGTTTTTATTATATGCATACGCCTATTATAACAGGAAGTGATGCAGAAGGTGCGGGAGAAATGTTTAGAGTAAGCGCATTAGACCCTAAAACCCCACCATTAAAAGAGGATGGCGCGGTAGACTACAGTAAAGACTTCTTTGGTAAAGAAACTAACCTTACGGTTTCT
>JAGPVI010000384.1 GCA_018067115.1 Bizionia sp.
TATTTTTGCTTCATAAAAATAAATCACCTTACAAAACTATTGTAGGTACAGACTTGAATAACACCGCATTCTCTTATGCCTATAAGCGTGTTAAAGGAGATTTAATAGATAACTTTAGCGGCGCAGGAAATGGCTTTGGTAGAACCTATAATTTTAAATTTTTCCCGATTAGAATCGACTTTATTTTAACCGATCCAGAATTTGTAATTAATAGTTTTAAAACTTACGATGTGTTGTATTCTGATCACTACCCAATTATGTCTCGCTTAAGTTTGCCAGAATAATTACAGCATTAAGCAGTTCGCGCTATCGGCAATAATATGAATAACTAAACCTAAGCCAATAAGTCTAGTTTTCTTCGGAAATAGTAATAGCACATAAAAAGCAATCGCATAATACGTGTGTAACGGATGGAAGTTAATGCTACAACGATTGGGGTCGAAAAGTGGAGTGGCTAATAAATGGTCTAAATCAATTAGCATTCCTAGAAGCATTATGCCCAAAGCCTTGCCCCATATTTTCTTGTAAAATAGTAAAGCGACCATTAGTGGGCCACCAAAATGAATTCCGTAATGAATAAGATCTGTAAGCATTAAATAGCATTTTGTGCCTCTAAATAGGCTAAAGCACTTGGGCCTTCGTTAAATAGTAAGTCCAAAATACTTAAATTATTAATGTAACCGTGTTTGGCATTAAAGACTTGTGTGTAGTTATCAAATTGTAGAACAGTGTCTTTTTTAGCATTTACTAAATACCTATAGTCTAAACTGTCTTCAGGTTCTTTTTCGAAATTTTCTGTCTTTGTAATAGTGATATCGAGCTGCAAAGCTTCGCAAATAACCTCAAAACACGCTAAATTAAAATCTAAAATGGAGTCGAAAGACTCCGTGTATAAAGGCTTTATATCATCTATATAATATTCGTAAAATGGAGAAGTTCTATAAGCCGATTCTAAAGATTTAAAATGAATGTCCTGCCAGTTGTAAGTGTTTGCTATTTTTACATCTTGGTATAACTGACGGTTTTTCTGAGTGTAAATTACCGGAACACTTAATTGTAGCTTCCCATTGGCAGCATAAATATAACAGCGGTTTCTATAGGTTTGCTTTTGGTAGTTGTCAAAAACTTCAAACGTAACACTATCTGTATTGGCTATAGCTACAAACGTTTCAATAGTAGGGAAATAGGTGGGATGGAGTAGAATAGATGTCATACAGAACTAATATCAGTTTCTAAGCGGTATTAAACTTAATACATAAAGTCTTTACTCTGGAATATACCTAAAATAAAGACTTTACGATTTAAAAGAATTTATAGTTATGCTTTTTTCTTACGTTTTCTAAATTTTGAAAAACCATAACCCAAAGCGATTAAAACAAGTACCGGAATTAAATAGGAAACGGGTTTACCGCTACCGTGAACCGTAGTAAATAATCTATTCCATCGTATTTTGTTTAGTCCAGAAGCATTAGTGTCATAACTCATCCAAATTAAAACGGGTTTACCAACCACGTGATCGAAAGGTACGTAACCCCAAGCTCTTGCATCTTGAGAGTTGTGGCGGTTATCTCCCATCATCCAGTAATAATCTTGCTTAAAAGTATAGGTAGTGGCCAGTTCTCCATTTATAAAAATCTGATTTCCTTTTACGCTAATTTTATTGTTTTCGTATTCCGAAATAATACGCTCATAGAGCGGAAGAACGTCTAAGTTTAAGTCGACAGTTTTTCCTGCTTCCGGAATGTAAATGGGGCCAAAATTATCGAAACTCCAATTGTAACCCGGTGCATGCGGGAACACGTCTTCTTTTGGCTGATAATCAAATTTTTCTACAGAAGCTACTTTAGGATTGTTTCTTAGAGTTTGTGCTTCTTCTTCAGTTAAATTAACGTTTATTTTGTTTAAAAGAGGCTCCATTTTAAACTTTAGCATATCGTCATTCCTAACAAAACCAACAACTTCTATGTTTAAAGAATCTCTGCTGCCTTCATTTAAATATGCACGATTGTCTTTGTTAAAATACTCTTGAAGTCTAGGGTCGTCCCAATATTTCGAATTGATATTATAAAATCTCCAAAATTGAGAATGAATATTGTTATCTACAAATCCTTGATCTAAATCGTCCTTAGTAGTTACAGAATAGTAAAACTGAATTCTCGCACGATCTGGTAATACGTTTTTCTTTCCGTTCGTGTAAATGTATCCGTTTTTTATAGCCATAGAATCACCAGGGATACCAACGGCACGTTTTACATAATTCGATTTTTTATCTACGGGTTTTATAAATCCGCGTTTAGGGACTTTAAAGAAATCTTGTACGGTATCTACCGGCCAATTAAAAACGACAATGTCGTTACGTTTTATATTTTGAAAGCCTGGTAATCTAAAATAAGGTAAAAAGGTTTTATTTGCCCAAGAGTCATCGCGAGTGGTTCTATCATCGTCCGAGATATAAGATTTAGTATTTACCACAGGAATAGAATCGTGCACCATTGGTAAAGCTAAAGACGTCTGTGGCGTTCGTGCACCGTAATGAAACTTACTTACAAAAAGGAAGTCGCCAATTAGCAATGTTTTCTCTAAAGAAGACGTTGGTATAACAAATGGCTGAATAAAATAAGTATGAACAATTGTAGCGGCTACAATTGCGAATAATATTGAGCTTACCCAATCTCCAACTTCCGAGCGCGGTTGTAGCGAGCGGTCTTCAATATAAGTTACATCGGCCACGTAATTTAAATAGAAGTTATAAAAGCCTAAAGATATAATAGCTAAAAAAGTGTCTAAATTCGAGTTTTTACCAAAGCTTCTCGCTGTTTCTACCCAAATAACGGGAAACATAATAAGGTTAACGATAGGTAAAAATAAGAGGATTGTCCACCACCAAGGTCTGTTTATAATTTTCATTAATATAACAGCGTTATAAACGGGTACAAATGCTTCCCAAGCTTGTCTTCCTGCTTTAATGTATAATTTCCAAGTGGCTAAACCGTGAAGAGCTTGAATGATTAAGAGAAAAATAAACAACTGTGTAAAACTCATAATATATTTTTAAAGACTTTTGTCTGTTAGATTATCATCTATTGCTATTGGTAGTTTTCCAAAAAGCAATGTTACATTTTTGTAGGCTGTTAACCAATATTTAACACATCTTTCATAGTGAAAACACCAGATTTATTTACGAGCCATTCGGCAGCTACAATAGCGCCCAATGCAAAACCTTCGCGACTGTGAGCAGTGTGTTTTATTTCTAAAGTATCTACTGCACTCACATATTCAATGCTATGTGTTCCAGGGACATTATCTATGCGTTTGGCAGTGATAGGTAAGGTGTTTGTAGCGTTAGAATCTAGTTTCCATTGCGTATATTTTTGGTGATTGCCAATAATACCTTCTGCAAGTGTAATTGCTGTTCCACTCGGTGAGTCTAATTTTTGAGTGTGGTGAATTTCTTCCAAATGCACATTATACTCTTTTAAATTAGACATCATTTTGGCTAATGTTTTATTCAATTCGAAAAAAATATTAACGCCTAAACTAAAATTAGAAGCATAAATAAAGGCACCATTTTTAGCGTGACATAAATCTACCGCATCGTTATACTTATCCAACCAGCCCGTTGTACCAGAAACCACAGGAATATGGTTGTTTATGCAATGCGATATGTTTTTAAAAGCGGCTTCGGGTATACTGAAATCTATAGCGACATCAGCGTTTTGGAGATCCATTTCGGTAGTATCGTCGAGTTTTAAAACAATAGTATGTCCGCGGGTAATAGCGAGAGCTTCAATTGTTTTTCCCATTTTTCCGTATCCGAGTAATGCTATTTTCATTTAAAATAAATGGATTTATAAAGTATTATTGTTATTAATCTAGTTTAAGATTAAATGTAAGACCTAAACTACCACTATTATCAAACTCATCTAATTTATAATGTGGCTTAAAAGATAAATTATCGTCTATATTATATTGAAGTAAATGCGCATCTACGTTGGCATCGATAATGTTTAAAGCATATAAACCAACGGTTACCAGTAAGGAAAGCTCCTTATTTCTACGCAATGTTGTTTGTGCTTGGCGCAGCCCGTCGTCTGTTAATCGACCTTGAAATTGATCATCACTAAAACCTGCTAAACGCCGTCTGTAAGCATTTCTTACTTTCTTGTACTCGGTATTATTATCTATATAAAAATAAATACCTGTTCCAATTGCAGCATAAACAATAGGTATTTTCCAGTATTTTTTATTGTAAGCTTGGCCCAAACCAGGTAGAATAGCCGAGTAAAAAGCAGCGCGAGAAGGCGCTAACGGATCTAAAGGTTTACGCACTTGTGTAGAGTCTAACGTCACTGTAACCGGCGCGTCCATATTTTTAGCATTGCTAGTATCGCTCTCTTTTTTTGATTGCGCCAAAGCGGAAAAACTAAAAGTTAGACACAATAAACACGCTATTACAGTTTTATTTAGCACTCTCAACTAGCTTTTTTATACGGTTAAAATCTTCTTCAGAATGAAAAGGAATAGATATTTTTCCTTTTCCATTATTAGAAACTTTAACGTCTATTTTATGACCAAAGTATTCCGAGAAGTCCTTAATTCCTTTTTTAATATAAACAGGTAATTCTTTGTCGACTTTTGTTTTTGGTACTACAACTTCGCTAGTTTCATTATAGTTTTTAACCAGTGTTTCGGTTTCTCTAACAGATAATTTATTAGCAAGAATTTTTTCGTAAATATCTAATTGAATGTTTTGGTCTTCAATAGTAATAATGGCACGACCGTGACCCATAGATAGAAATCCATCGCGCATTCCTGTCTGAATAATTGGGTCTAATTTTAATAATCGTAAATAGTTGGCAATTGTAGAGCGTTTTTTACCCACACGATCACTCATTTGTTCTTGGGTTAATTGAATTTCATCAATTAAACGTTGGTAAGACAAAGCAATTTCTATAGGGTCTAAATCTTGACGTTGTATGTTTTCAACCAAAGCCATTTCCAGGCTTTCTTGGTCGTTTGCAATACGTATATAAGCCGGGATTGTTTCTAACCCCATTAATTTAGACGCTCTAAAACGGCGTTCTCCAGAAACCAATTGGTATTTTTCGAATCCTAGTTTTCTTACAGTAATAGGTTGAATAACACCAAGTTCTTTAATCGAAGAGGCTAATTCTCGTAGCGATTCTTCATTAAAATTTGTACGTGGCTGAAAAGGATTTACTTCAATCGAAGTCAATTCTAAATCTACAATATTACCAATAACCTTATCTGCATTTTTGTCTTGCACAGATTGTATATCGTTGCTCGGGTCTTTTAAAAGTGCCGATAAGCCTCTTCCTAAAGCCTGTTTCTTTGTTGCCTTCGCCATTATTTAGGAGTTTTTATTAATAATTTCCTTAGCTAAACTTAAATAATTGATCGCTCCTTTACTAGTAGCATCATAATTAATAATGCTCTCTCCGTAACTAGGCGCTTCACTTAATCGTACATTTCGTTGTATAATGGTTTGAAATACCATATCGTTAAAATGCTTCTGAACTTCTTCTACCACTTGGTTAGATAAACGCAAGCGCGAATCGTACATCGTTAATAAAAGACCTTCAATATCTAAATCTGCATTGTGTATTTTTTGAACACTTTTTATGGTGTTTAATAATTTCCCTAATCCTTCAAGAGCGAAATACTCGCATTGAATAGGTATAATTACCGAGTGTGCTGCTGTTAGTGCATTTAATGTTAGTAACCCTAAAGATGGCGCACAATCAATTAAAATATAATCGTAATCGTCCACAATATCTTCAAGCGCTTTCTTTAGCATATACTCACGATTCTCTTTGTCTACAAGTTCTATCTCAATAGCCACAAGATCAATGTGAGCGGGTATAATATCTAAATTGGGCGTGTTTGTTTTAACAATCGCATCGCGAGCACTATTGGTATGTTCCAAAAGTTGGTAGGTTCCAATATCTACAGTATCAACATCAATTCCTAAACCAGAAGTGGAGTTTGCCTGCGGATCAGCATCTATTAAAAGCTCTTTTTTTTCTAACACACCTAAAGAGGCTGCTAGGTTTACAGAAGTTGTTGTTTTACCAACCCCTCCTTTTTGATTGGCAATTGCAATGATTTTACCCATTAAAATATTTAGATTTTAGTACGCGTAAAAATACAATTATTTGCGAGTAATAAAAATTGAACTTGTTAACAGTTGGTTAAAACCGATTGTGATACCTTATAATTATATAGTTAAATGTTATGATACCTGACGATTAGCTCTGATTCTAACTCTGTTTTTAAACTAAAACTTTTAATATTTACTGCATAATTTTAGGATACTAATGAATTGGGAGTATTTACACTATTTAAGCTTAACTAGCTCGAATTGATGACCTATCGATAATTATAAAATTTTGTTAAAAAAATGATATTAAGCTGATAAATATCATCAAATTAGAGGAAAGCTTCACGTAATTTTACATAGGATAATTATAACTATAAATCAACTCCTATAAATTATGAAAACAATACAACTAAAATTAAATCGGAAAATGGTCTTAAAAAGCACTGTTTTTTTTATATCATCTTTATTACTGGTTTCGTGTTTCGAAGATAAGCAAACCACCTATGATGACTCTGTAGATATTCCTGTAAATCAAGAAATGATAGCCGAGCTTACAGCGCCGCCGTTCGTACCAACACCAGTAGGGCGTAGAAAAGCTAAAAAGCTAGTGGTTAAAATGGAGATTCTTGAAAAAGAAGGCACAATGACCGATGGTGTGCAGTATATGTACTGGACTTTTGGAGGTACCGTTCCAGGAAGTTTTATTAGAACACGAGTGGGAGACGAAGTGGAGTTTCATTTACAAAACCACCCAGATAATAAGCTGCCGCACAATATAGACTTACACGCAGTTACTGGACCAGGTGGTGGTGCAGAATCTTCATTTGTAGCTCCGGGGCACTCTAAAGTGTTTTCTTTTAAAACATTAAACCCAGGGCTGTATGTGTACCATTGTGCAACAGCACCTGTAGGGATGCATATTGCTAACGGAATGTATGGTTTAATCCTAGTTGAGCCAGCAGGAGGATTACCTAAAGTGGATAAGGAATACTATGTTATGCAAGGTGATTTTTATACCAAAGGCGCAAATGGCGAACGTGGTTTACAACCTTTCGATATGCAGAAAGCAGTCGATGAAAAAGCAGATTATGTGGTGTTTAATGGTAAAGTTGGTGCTTTAACAGGAGACAACGCGCTAACGGCTAAAGTTGGTGAAACGGTACGTCTATTTGTTGGAAATGGTGGCCCTGGGCTAGTATCGTCTTTTCATATTATTGGAGAAATATTCGATAAAGTACACGTAGAAGGTGGAGATTTAGTAAACGAAAATGTGCAAACAACGCTAATCCCAGCTGGAGGTGCAGCAATGATAGAATTTAAAGTGGATGTTCCTGGAACTTTTATTTTAGTGGACCACTCT
>JAGPVI010000385.1 GCA_018067115.1 Bizionia sp.
ATAACCACGAATCATAGCTTCGGGAATTTTAGCAAATAAGCTTCTTATCTCGCCAAAAGTCCCTGTATATGTTGCAGGATTACTTCGCGGTGTTCTCCCAATTGGAGATTGATTAATATCGATGACTTTATCAATATGCTCTAAACCTTTAATGCTTTTGTATGGCATTGGTTTTTTTACGCCATTAAAATAATAGGCATTAAGAATAGGGTATAAGGTTTCATTGATTAGAGTAGACTTACCGCTACCAGAGACTCCGGTAACACCAATCATTTTTCCTAATGGAAACTTAACCGATACATTTTTAAGGTTGTTTCCCGTGCAGCCTTTTAATTCAATAAATTTACCATTCCCTTCACGGCGTTTTTTAGGAATTTCTATTTCTCTAGTTCCGTTAAGATATTCGGCAGTAAGTGTGTGTTCTTTTAATAATTGTTTGGGCGTTCCTTGACTTATAATTTCGCCTCCATATTTCCCTGCTCTTGGTCCAATGTCAATAACATGATCTGCACGTTCTATCATATCCTTATCGTGCTCAACTACAATTACAGAATTTCCAAGATCTCTTAAAGACACTAAGGAGTTGATTAGTTTTTCGTTATCTCGCTGGTGTAAACCAATACTTGGTTCATCGAGAATATATAAAACTCCTACCAATTGCGAGCCTATTTGGGTCGCTAAACGAATACGTTGTGCCTCGCCACCAGACAGAGATTTCGAGCTTCGGTTTAAGGATAAATAATCTAATCCAACATCCAGTAAAAACTGAAGTCTGGCTTTTATTTCCTTGATAACTTCCTCTCCAATTTTTAGCTGCTTGTCCGATAGGTTATCACTTAATGTATTAAACCACTGCGCTAAATCAACAATATCTTTATTTGCCAATTGTGCAATATTTTCGCCATTAACTTTAAAGTATAACGATTCTTTACGCAGTCGTGAGCCTTGGCAAACAGGGCATTCTACTTTGTCCATATATTCTTTTGCCCAACGCTGTAAAGATTTAGACTCGGCAGTATTATATTGACTCTCGATAAAATTTGCAATCCCTTCAAAGTCTATTTTATAGTCCCTGGCAATACCTAGTGTTTTACTATCGATAGTAAACTTTTCGTTGCCACCATATAAAATAATTTTTTTTGCCTCTTCTGGAATTGACTTATAGGGGTCGGTAAGTTTAAAATTATAACGTTGCCCAATAATTTCTAACTGCTTGAAAATCCAACTTTTTTTCTCTGGACCTTGCGGTGCTAACGCTCCATTTTTTATCGATAAGCTATCGTCTGGAACAATTTTACTTTCATTAACCTGGTACAAGTCTCCAATACCATTACAGTTGCTACAAGCTCCTTTTGGTGAGTTGAATGAAAAATTATTAGGTTCTGGATTGGGGTATGAAATCCCTGAACTCGGGCACATTAAATTCCGGCTAAAATAACGCGCTTCTTGCGTGTCTTGATCGATTACCAAAAGCACATCGTCACCGTGATACATTGCAGTATTAATGGATTCGCTTAAGCGTTTGTCATTTTCTGTAGTCTCGTCAATTTTAAGTCTATCGATTACAATTTCAATGTCGTGCATTTTGTAACGGTCTAGCTTCATTCCCTTTTTAAGGTCTACAATCTCGCCATCTGTTCTTACTTTTACAAAACCTTGTTTTGCAATTTGCTCGAATAACTCACGGTAATGTCCTTTTCGAGAGCGTACTACAGGCGCTAGAATATTAATGCGCTTATCTTTAAAATCGGATATAATTAATTCTTTGATTTGCTCGTCGTTATAACTCACCATTTTATCGCCCGTGTTATAGCTGTATGCATCACTGGCGCGCGCATAGAGTAGGCGTAAAAAATCGTAAATTTCGGTAATCGTACCTACTGTAGACCGTGGTGACTTACTTGTTGTTTTTTGTTCGATAGCAATAACAGGCGAAAGCCCGTCAATTTTATCGACATCAGGGCGCTCTAATCCACCAAGGAATTGTCTCGCATACGCCGAAAATGTTTCAATATAGCGACGTTGCCCTTCAGCATATATCGTATCGAATGCTAAAGACGATTTCCCGCTTCCAGATAAACCTGTAATAACAACAAGTTTTTCTCTAGGAATGGTAACATCTATATTTTTTAGGTTATGTACTCTGGCACCTTGTACCTCAATATTTTCTTCGAAATTAGTCATAAAATAGCTGGTTTGCCTCCAATTTTAGCAAGATGGCAAAGATACAATTTTTGCCAATGGTTTTGAAATGGAATACGTTAGGTTTTTCTTAAACTAAGATGGCATTAATTTGAAGATTCGCTAGGCGCCGTTTTAATGTTTTCTAATTCTATCCCCAAAACTAACATTTTATGAAAAGTTGGTAACATTGCTCCGGTTTCTGTGGTCATCCAATCGCTCCAAGAAGCTTCAAGTCCATCAATTGGTAAAATAGAGACCCACATTTGAAAATGAGTAGGTTTCCCCGAGTCGTCAAAATGCCACAAATAAGAATCTCCGGGAGTTGAGCCTCCAGAATTATAAGTTACCAACAATGCTTTTTTAGCATTTTCTAAAGTAACAACTTGTCGTGTTACCCCAGAATCGAAAACCTTGTAAGGTGCCACCAACCAAAAGGAATCGTTATTAAAATACTTGGTCGCTTGATCAATATATTCTTGTTTCTCAGAACCCTCAATTTTTACATTATTTTTAAACACTTCGCTTTGTAATGGCGTCGATAAATCTAAATTTACCTTAAAGTCTTTCCAAAGTACTTGGCAAGAATTATCGGCTTTATTCCACTTAAAATGGTGGCGTCTTTTAAAAGTCCATTCTATATAATCGGTGTTTTTATAGGCTTCGTAATCTAAGACCTCTAGCATATTGTTTGCTAATGCATCTGCTTTCGGACTTTCTATTCCTTCAGGTAGCTTTTCGTTGTATTTAAAGTATACAAAACCGAATAGAAGGAGCGAGGGTAAAGTGAGAAATATAATGACGCCGACAACAATTTTTAAGACTTTTTTCATTGTATTTTATTTTTATTGAGTGGTAATTTTATTCTGAGTACACTCTAGATAGTATTTGTAAATTTAGATATATTTTTTAGTTTGAAGCAAACCATATATTCCGACTTATATTTTTAGATTTAAACTGTAGCATTTGCGTCGCATTATAAAATTAAAAACCAACAGCCGTATCGTCACCGCGTTTATCTGCACCACCTTCTAATGTGCCGTTTTCTAATATTAAAACACCATCTACTTTACCAATAACAGGCGTTCGTGTTTCGTTCGTTATATACCCTTTTTGATTTAAAGCTTCAATTATATCAGCGGAAAAACTATGCGGTTCCATTCGTATTTCGTCTGGGAGCCATTGGTGATGAAAGCGCGGAGCATTGACGGCTTCTTGCATTGTCATTTTATGCTCGTGTACGTTTAGTATCGTTTGTAAAACCGATGTAATAATTGTTGATCCTCCCGGTGTGCCAACGCTCATAAAAAGTGTGCCATTTTTTTCAACTATTGTTGGTGTCATTGTACTTAGCATTCTTTTTTCGGGAAGAATAGCATTCGCTTCGGCACCAATTAAACCATAGACATTTGGGACTCCGGGTTTGCTAGAAAAATCGTCCATTTCATTGTTTAAAAAGAAACCCAATTCGCTAGAATACAATTTAGAGCCATATCCAGAATTTAGTGTCGTAGTTACGGAGATCGCATTACCAAACTGATCAACAATAGAATAGTGTGTGGTCTCATCACTTTCTATAATATCTACTGTTCCGTGTTTTACAGCGGTCGATGGCGTTGCTTTTTCAAAAGAGAAGGTAGCCATTCTGTCTTTTAAATAGTCTTCACTAATGAGTTGGTCTTGCGGTACGTTTACAAAATCGGGATCCCCAAGGTAGTAACTCCTATCGGCATAGGCGCGACGTTCGGCTTCGGCAATAACCTGAATAGATTTTACCGAGTTGTGGCCCATAGCTTGTAAATCGAAAGGCTCAATAGCTTTCATTATTTGTGCTAAGGCAATACCACCACTGGACGGTGGAGACATTGAAATAATTCTTAGGTCGTCGTAATGAAAGGTCACTGGCGTTCGCCATTTGGCTTCGTAGTTTGCTAAATCGGCTTCGGTAATGATACCACCATTTTCTTTTAAAAAACGCACTAATGTTTTTGCAATGTGCCCTTTGTAAAAAGCATTGCGGCCGTTTAGCATAATGTCTTCGAGCGTATTTGCTAGATTATTATAGGCTATGGTGTCATTTACTTTCCATTGTTTTGCTAAAAGAATGGTATCGGTATTGGTTTTTAAAAAATCACTACGTTTTTCGTTTAAACGCGCTTCTTGTTTTTTGGTAACAACGACACCTCTTCTTGCTAAAGCAATCACAGGTTCTAATATTGTTTTTACCGGTAGGGAGCCAAATTTATCGTGAGCTGCAAATACACCTGCGATTGTACCGGGTACACCAACGGCTAAAGCACCACGGGTACTTAATTCTGGAATAACATCGCCATTAGCATCCAAATACATAGTGGTGGTTGCGGCTGCTGGTGCTTTCTCTCTATAGTCTAACGCGCCGATATCACCAGTATTTAAACGGTAGACCATAAATCCGCCTCCGCCAATATTTCCAGCATAGGGGTAAGAGACCGCTAAAGCGAGTTCTGTGGCCATCATAGCATCGAAAGCATTTCCGCCTTGCATTAAAATTTGTTTTCCTATTTCTGAAGCTTCCACACGGGCAGATACGACCATCGCTTTCTGTCCTATTACGCCGTGGGTACTTGTGTTATTAGGGTTTGGAGCTTTACACGACCCTAAAGTTAGTATGCTTAAAAAAAGTATATAGTGTATTCTCATTCTTGTAATCTTTTTAATTGAGCTTCTGAAAATGCAATAAGCTCTTCAAAGAATGCTGTAAACTCTGCTTCAAATTCATCATAACATTCTATGAGTTCATTAACGGCTAAATTCATTTGCGACTTATTTTTTGTTCGCCTATTCATGCCTTCTAAAGTTTCGGTAATCCCTTCGATTGTGGCGTAGTTTAAAATCCAATTATCGGCTATCATATACGGCATCATATTGGTGATTCGCTTTGGTAGCGCTTCACTATTGTCTTTTAAAAGGGTGTAGAAATTATCTACATATTCAGCAAGAGGAACATTGGAGTACTGCGACCAGTTTTTTGCTAGAAAATGATCGTATAAAATATCGACGATAATACCGGAGTAGTGTCCGTAATTTTTATGCAGTTTTTTGGTGCTTAGTCTTACCGTTTTATGTGCATCGGTAAAGGTATCGATTTGGCGGTGTAATAAAATACCGGTTTTAATATCCTTAGGGTAATCGAGATATTTTTTACCGCGAATACCATCGGCAATAAAATTACCAATCGTAATGCCATCGTTATCTCCGGAGAGGTAAATGTGTGCTAGAAAATTCATTGTGTGAAATTACGAATTCGGAGCTGAGTAAAACAATTTTGAAATGTTATATTTGTAATAAATTTAACATACTTTATGACACTTATAAAATCAATTTCAGGAATAAGAGGTACTATAGGAGGAGCAGTAGGCGAGAATTTAACTCCTATAGACGCTGTGAAATATGCTGCCGCTTATGGTACGTGGATAAAACAACAACTAAACAAAGACAGTTACCGTGTGGTGGTTGGTCGCGACGCAAGGCTGTCTGGAGAAATGATTCAGAACTTAGTAATGCAAACGTTAGTAGGTTTAGGGATTCACGTTATTGATTTAGGTTTATCGACCACCCCAACCGTAGAAATTGCTGTGCCTTTAGAGCACGCCGATGGTGGTATTATTTTAACGGCGAGCCACAACCCTAAGGAATGGAATGCTTTAAAATTACTAAATGCAAAAGGAGAGTTTTTAGATGCTGTTGAAGGTGCTAAAATATTAGCCTTGGCAGAATCGGACACCATGCAATTTGCAGATGTTGATGACTTGGGGAAAGTTACAAGAAATGACGCGTATATCGATATTCATATCGATGAGGTTTTAGATTTAAAAGTGGTGAATACTGCTGCCATTGCAAAAGCGAATTTTAAGGTGGTTGTAGATGGCGTTAATTCTACGGGTGGTATTGCTATTCCGTTATTATTAGAACGACTTGAAGTGGAAGCTGTAAAATTATATTGTGACCCTACCGGGCATTTTCCGCATAACCCAGAACCTTTAAAAGAGCATTTAACAGACTTGTCTGAAGCTGTTAAAAAAGAACGCGCAGATTTTGGAATTGTTGTAGACCCTGATGTAGATCGTTTGGCATTTGTAGATGAGAATGGAGAGATGTTTGGAGAGGAATACACATTGGTGGCTTGTGCAGATTATGTGCTAAGTAAAACACCAGGTAATACGGTAAGTAATATGAGTTCTACGCGAGCGCTTCGCGATGTTACAGAGAAGCACGGTGGTACTTACGAAGCGAGTGCAGTAGGCGAGGTGAATGTTGTCGATTTGATGAAAAAGAATAACGCGGTAATTGGTGGTGAAGGTAATGGCGGAATTATCTACCCAGAATCTCATTATGGTAGAGATGCCTTAGTAGGCGTAGCCTTGTTTTTAAGTTTATTAGCAGAAAAGAAAATGGCGGTTAGCGAATTACGTAAAACGTACACAAGCTATTTTATGAGTAAGAAGAAGATTGCTCTAACACCAGAAATTGATGTGGATGCTATTTTGGT
>JAGPVI010000387.1 GCA_018067115.1 Bizionia sp.
AATGGTGAATGGTGAATGGTGAATGGTGAATGGTGAATGGTGAATGGTGAATGGTGAATGGTGATATTGTTCGCGAGCTCACAACAAGGAGAATTTTTCAATACTGAAAAGCGCACTAAACAATAACATCTAAAGATTTAAATACTTGTTCGGTAGAACGCGTATTTAAGATCACGTAAAGACAGTGATAGAAAATACAATTCACTAAAAAAAACAGCTACTTTACATTAGCCGTTTACAACATACAGATTTTTCTAACTAAAAAAAACACACCTCTCGAAAACGAGATGGTGTGTTTAATATTTTGAATAATTCTGTTTTGCATTGTCGGTTGTTCAGGTAGATTTGGTACAAAACTCATAACGGTTAGTTTATGGTAAATTTGGGTTATTTATACTGATAGGTTTGGGATTACTAACATAAACCCTTTTGTTAAAACTACCTGCCTAAAAACCCTAAATTTCGACGAAATACATACAATTTTAACATTTAACATCTTTTTGTGATACTATTCGTACTAAAAATTTCCGTTTAATTCAATTTCTATAGTACCATTTCCGGAATATCCCCTTCAATAATTAAATGGCCCTCGGTAGCTTTTTCGATCTCTTCAACCGACACTCCCGGAGCGCGTTCTAATAACTTAAAGCCTTTTTCTGTAACCTCAATAACCGCAAGGTTAGTTACTATTTTCTTTACGCAACCCACTCCAGTTAATGGTAGTGAGCACCGTTTTAATAATTTAGACTCTCCTGCACGGTTGGTATGCATCATGGCTACAATAATGTTTTCTGCACTGGCTACCAAATCCATAGCGCCACCCATTCCTTTTACCATTTTACCCGGAATCTTCCAGTTGGCAATATCTCCGTTTTCAGCCACTTCCATTGCGCCTAAAATAGTTAGGTGCACGTGTTGACCACGAATCATAGAAAAACTCATTGCAGAGTCAAAGAAACTCGCTCCCGGTAAGGTTGTAATAGTTTGTTTTCCTGCATTAATAATATCGGCATCCTCTTCACCATCAAACGGAAAAGGCCCCATACCAAGCACGCCATTCTCACTTTGAAATTCTACTTCTATATCGTCGCGCACATAATTAGCCACTAAGGTTGGGATACCAATGCCCAAGTTTACGTAGTAACCATCTTGCACTTCTTTTGCAATGCGTTTTGCAATTCCTATTTTATCTAACATACTGTTTAATTTTAATGTGTTTATACCTAACCCTTAGTCTTTATCGTTTTTTTAAAGCGCTCTATACGACTGTAATTGGCATCTACTAATTACTTTAAAGATTCCTTATTCGCGCGTTCGCACGGTGCGTTGCTCAATACGTTTTTCGTAAGCTGTACCTTGAAAAATACGCTGCACAAAAATACCTGGAATATGTATTTGGTTAGGGTCTAACGTTCCTACAGGCACCAATTCTTCCACCTCAGCGACTGTAATAGTTGCTGCGCCACACATTACCGGATTAAAATTACGTGCTGTTCCTTTAAAAATTAAGTTTCCAGCAGCATCCCCTTTCCACGCTTTTACAAAGGCAAAATCGGCTTTAAAGGCGTGTTCTAACACATACATTTTACCATCAAACTCACGGACTTCCTTACCTTCGGCCACTTCGGTACCATAACCAGCAGGCGTAAAAATAGCAGGAAAGCCAGCTTGGGCGGCACGGCAACGCTCGGCAAGAGTACCTTGCGGAATAAGCTCTACATCTAATTCTCCAGATAGCATTTGTCTTTCGAACTCGTCGTTTTCACCGACGTAAGACGATACCATTTTTTTTATTTGACGCTTTTTTAATAATAAGCCCAGACCAAAATCGTCCACACCAGCATTATTAGAAATACAGGTTAAATCCTTTATATTACTATCTACCAAAGCTTTAATGGCATTTTCTGGAATACCAGATAAACCGAAACCTCCCAACATAAAGGTCATATTATCCGAAATACCGTGCATTGCTTCCTTAACTGAATTTACTTCTTTATTAATCATAATTACGTTGTCTTTTGAGGCTTAAAATTAAGGAATTTAAATCTCAGAACCGCTTTTTGGGCACATTTTTGCGAAAAAGCAAAAACCAGGCCTTCCGCTATATCTTTTGCCAAACGCAAAAGGATGCCGCTACACTCCTTTTTGCAGGCTGTAATTACAATTTATAAGCAATTTTAAAGAGGATGATTCGAGGTAGAATAAAAGTCTTACTATCAGAAGTTACAAAAGAAGTAGCACTGTTACTTTGTTTATAGGGCGTATTAAAAAGATTAGTACCACTAATTTCAAAACCCCACGGACTTTCACTTAATTGATAAAATAAAGATGCATTTGCAGAATAAAAACGCGTTGTAGACTGCTTATTTATATTGCGGTAGTGATCGCCGCTATAGTCTGCATTAAAAATAAACCCATTTAAAAAATCATATTCCAAAGACGTAAAGAGACCATCATTTTCATATTTAGAAACGACACCATACGTGTTGTAATGATTAAACGCTTTACTATAACCTATTTCTATGTTAGGATAATTTTTAAAAGCAGTCTCAGCACTCACTTTTATTGTGGTGAACTGAGATGTGTTTTTACTTGTAATGGCTTTTAATATTTTTTATTATTTCAATAGTGTTAACTAATAGAATTATTTGTGTAATATTCTGCTTTTAATCCGCAGATATCAAACAAGAAGCAAATTATAAGTTAGGCTCTAATATTTTTTATTTGTAATTTTTATTGTTTTGTTAACTCAACATCTGTAGGCACTGAAAAGCCATATGTTGATGGATCAGAAGCAGTAAAGGGTGTTTTTTCCTTATCTTTTAAAGACCACTGAGCTTTTATTGGAACAATGTTACCCTCTATGTCAGTCAAGTATTCTGTTAAAATAATTTTCACATCTCCTCTTTTTTGTTTCCCAAAGTCTTTAAAATTAAATCTTGATAGAACATCTGTATCATAACCGCCATTCCACATAGACACTACTGCACCATTCCACATATTTGAAGCATTGACTTCATTATCCAATGTATTAATTATGTTAACTCCGTTTTCAACATATTTATATTTGCCAATCAAAAAATCAGAATAAGTGTTTGTATGTGGCTCATAAACTAACTCTAGTTTTTCTATAACTACTGTGAAAATATTTGAACCATCTGTCCATTCCCATATCCCTACAAATGGATGAAGTTTATTTTCTACATCTTTTAGATAGCAACCTTCTATAAGTTCTAAGTCGTCATCATTTTCAAAATCAACCATAGAAATTATTGGCGATTGCGCTTTGCAACTAAAGGTTGCAAATATTGTTAGAATAAATATTATTTTTCTCATTTTTATTATTTTATTGTTTTATTTTAATGTTCTAGTTTATGGACAAGGTATAGTTGTACCATCTGGATTTACTTTTTCCCATTGTGAGAAATCATCATTCGCTTTGTATAAGTCTAATCCCATATTGTTATCATCTAAAAATTTGGCAAAGTTTTTATCATTTTTAGAAATCGTTCGTGGTTTAATTTTATATTTCTTTTTAAAAATGTTTTCAATTTTTTCTCGTTGAGATAATTCAGCAGGAATATTGTCTATTCCCCAATCAGAAAACCAAATTTCTCCAAAATTTCCAAAAGTCTGCACACTTGCAAAGTCTTTAAATTTCAAAGCATATTTTGTGCCATGTTTTGTAACTAAAAAAGCATTAAATTCTTCATTAAGAATATGTCCATCAAGCAAGAGTACGTATATAGTATAAATGTCTGTTAATGAAAACACAGATAATTGCTTTCTATATCATAGTGAGTATGCCCACAATCGCTAAATAATTGACCATCAAAAATAGGATTAAAAAGAAGCTGATAAGAATTCGTGTTCCAAATCATATCTTGATATTCAACAGTAGAGTTTGGGCTACTAATTATATTATCTGTCCTTGTAAAACCAACCTCTTGATTAAGACCAATACTGTTTTTTAAGTTAATAAGTTTTGATGGAGTTTTAGAAACTTCATCTAATTCATCGCAAGGCGTGTTTGGAGTACTATCGTCCAATGCCTCTGGACAATCATCACCTCTACAAGGTGTTGTTGGTGTTGTAACACCACCATTGCTTGATGAACCACCACTACCACCGTTATTGGTTTGGCTTCCGCTTGTATCCCCGGTGTTTGGAGACGTATTTCCTGTGCTACCAGCAGTTGAGCCACCTCCCCCAGGAAAACCACAACCATAGTACATTCTATCACTGTTATAAGCTGTACAGTCAGCATAATTATTGGCTCCATCGTGTCCTGCAGGACCAGAACACCACTCTAAGAGCACATACCCAGAGCAATCTGCTGCTTTATTAAAAATATCACTAATTATACCCTCATCATTTATAACTGTAGAACTTACTTTATTAGTTATATCCACATATATGTTATTTGAGATGTCTTCTTTTTCAGCAGCTGTTATATTATATGATATTATGCTTGTTTTATAAGTACCATCTGGCTCTAAAGAAACTAATAAATTTTCTAACATTTCTATCTCTACATCTCTTTGAATATAAAACGTATAAGAATGATAAGTTTTATCTACACTTTCTATATAAGTCGCATAACTTGTGTTAATAGTAAACCCATACTCATTTGAAACTAAAGTTTTATTTTGAGAATTATTAGATTTTTTATTTCTTAAATTAGAGGATAGTTTTGTTAGCTTTCTTGTAAGTGTGGTATTTTCTGCTAACTTAGATTTGTCAATTTTTGAGATTATAAAATCCGTTTGGTTACTATTTTTATTTTGTTCAATTTGTATTAAATCATCATCTTTTTGGCAACTAGATAAGACGAATGTAACCCCGAAGAGCAACATTACTAGTTTTAAATACTGTTTACATTTTCGTTTTTTCATTCGTTTGGTTGGTTTTAAAATTAGTGATTTTAACTATTAAAAACCAAGTGTATAATAATAACAATCTCACAATACCTTTTTGTACCATTCATCGAAAACTACAATTTATTT
>JAGPVI010000001.1 GCA_018067115.1 Bizionia sp.
CTAAAAACTTGTGGATGGGAACCTTTCACTCGGTATTTGCTAAAATCCTGAGATTTGAAGGACATCATTTAGGGTTTCCTAGTAATTTCACCATCTACGATACTCAAGATTCCCAACGTTTAATGGGGTCTATTATTAAGGAAATGGGCTTAGATAAAGATATCTATAAAACAAAACAGGTATATTCTCGCATTTCTTCTTATAAAAACAGCCTGATTACCGTAAAAGCTTATTTTAAGAACCCAGAGCTAATGGAAGCCGATGCTATGGCACGTCGTCCTAGAATGGGTGAAATATATTCAGAATATGTAGACCGTTGTTTTAAAGCGGGCTCTATGGATTTTGATGATTTACTATTAAGAACCAATGAGCTTCTTACGCGCTTTCCAAATGTTTTAGCTAAATATCAAGATAAATTTAGATATATATTGGTCGATGAGTACCAGGATACAAACCACTCTCAGTATTTAATTGTTCGTGCTTTGGCAGATCGTTTTCAAAATATCTGTGTGGTTGGTGATGATGCGCAAAGTATTTATGCCTTTAGAGGGGCGAATATTAACAACATCTTAAACTTTCAAAAGGATTACGAGAATGTAGGACTTTATAGACTGGAGCAAAATTATCGCTCGACTAAGAATATTGTAAACGCAGCAAATTCTGTTATTGAGCATAACCAAACGAAATTAGACAAGGTTGTATGGACGTCTAATGAAGAAGGTCCTAAAGTTGTGGTTCATCGCTCGCTTACAGATGGTGATGAAGGTCGCTTTGTTGCAAGTAGTATTTTCGAAAACAAAATGCAGCACCAATTGCCAAACAGTGATTTTGCTATTTTATACCGTACCAATGCACAATCGCGAGCTATGGAGGATGCTTTAAGAAAACGCGAAATCCCATACCGTATTTATGGCGGATTGTCTTTTTACCAACGTAAAGAGATTAAAGATGTGTTGGCCTATTTGCGTTTGGTATTAAATCCAGCCGATGAGGAAGCCCTAAAACGCGTTATTAATTACCCAGCACGAGGAATTGGCCAAACAACCATAGACCGTTTAATGGTTACTGCAAATGGTTATAAGAAAACAATTTTTGAAGTCATAAAAAATATCGATAAAGTAGATATTAAAATTAATGGTGGAACAAAAAATAAATTAAGAGACTTTGCAACGTTAATAGAAAGTTTCCAGGTGATGAATCAAACTGCGAATGCTTTTGATTTAGCCGAATATATTACAAAAACTACAGGGTTACTTAAAGAACTTAATAAAGACGGGACCCCAGAAGGTGTTGTTAAATTAGAAAATGTTGAAGAGCTTTTAAACGGTATTAAGGATTTCGTTGAAGGACAATTGGAACTTGCCGATGCCTCAGATTCGTTAGCCGAATTTTTAGAAGATGTTGCACTTGCAACCGATATGGATTCAGATAAAGGAGATGAAGATCATGTGGCATTAATGACCATTCACTTAGCAAAAGGATTAGAGTTTTCTCACGTTTATATTGTAGGTCTCGAAGAAGATTTGTTCCCGAGTGCTATGAGTATGAACACGCGTAGCGAACTCGAAGAAGAGCGTCGTTTATTCTACGTTGCATTAACACGTGCCGAAAAACAAGCGTATTTAACCTATGCGTTGTCACGATACCGTTGGGGGAAACTAGTAGACTCAGAGCCTAGTCGTTTTATTGAAGAAATAGACGAGAAATATGTCGAAAATTTAACGCCAACAGAAGAACGTCGTATAAACCCGATGCTTTCCGAAGATATTTTTGGAGATACGCCACCTAATAAAATAAGATTTAAAAAAGCCGTACAGCCAAAGATTCAGAAGAAGTTAAGTAAAAAGGAACCAGAAAACTTTAAATTAAGTATTCCTAAAAAGCTGAAGAAGGTTGAAAAAACCACAGCAGTGTCAGAAAACACTAATTTATTCGATGGAGAATTAGCCGTTGGTAATTTTGTGAAGCATTTGCGTTTTGGAAAAGGAGAAGTCCTTAAAATTGAAGGTAAAGGCGGAGATGTTAAAGCCGAAATTCGATTTGAAGTTGGAGGTGTTAAAAAACTATTATTACGTTTTGCTAAGCTTCAAATTATTGGATAGTAATCATTTATTTCCCAGTCATAAATAAAAAATTAAATGAGAAATTATAATTCGCGAGAAGGTTTTCGTTCTATAATTTTAAAGGGTAAGTACAGCTTTTAAAAAATATTATTTATAGAAACTATAAGCTTTTCGCGTTTTTGTTGAAATGATAATTAATGAAAAGGAGCGTGTTTTTAAAAAGCATAGCCAAGCCCAACTCTTAGTTTAGAATATTGTCTTTATGCAACGAGATGCGTATGAAATTAGGAGTGCTAATGATGGGTTATAATAAAGCTTTTAATTTTCTCCCAAGTATCAAACAAATTTGCGCCAACCCATCCATGTCCTTCGTTAGGGTACAATGTAAATTCATGAGCAACGTTCATTTCAGTTAGCTTAATATCCATATCAACACCTTGAGACGTTGGGATTAAAGGATCCATACCGCCATAAAATAAGGCGGTTGGTGGAGAAGATACGCTAACGTGATGGTAAGGACTGTAAAGTTGTAAAATAGCATCGGTTGGTGTTTCTCCAAAATAAGTAAAGGCAGGAGTAATAAAATCTGCATATGCCGGATCTATAAAATTAGTGGGGCCAACGATACTAATTACCATATCTATATCATTTTCAGTATCATAATTATAGCTCCATAGCATAGATAAATGTGCTCCCGCACTCACACCAATAAAACCGTAATCTTTAGAGATTTTATAGTCTAGCTGCTTTGTTTTTAGATGATTTATAACAGCAGAGATATCGTTTAATTGCATAGGAAAAGGCGATACACCTTGCGATGCGAGCCTATAATTAATGTTTACAATAGCATATTCTGCAAGCTCCTCATTAGCAATGTTTTTGTAAGGCGTCATTTCTGCTTTATCTCCAGAGGTCCAACCGCCGCCATGTACAAGAATTAAAACCTTAGTATTTAAATCTCTATTCGCAGGTAGGTAAATGTCATAAACTTGTTCGCTAGAAGTACCATAAGACACATTTAGAAACTCTGTTTCCTCAACCTGTAAAATAGTCGTGTTAGACTCTTGATTTTCATTAGAACACGACAAAAAACCAATGAGTAGAAATAAGATTAATAAAAATGAAGGAGATAATTTTTTCATAAAAAAATAGTATTTACTTTAGTAAACGTTTAACTAAGGTAAGTATTATGGCAGAAATAATAAGAATTTACGAAGAGAACCCCAATCCTAAAGAAATAAAAAAGGTTGTAGACGTTTTAAAACGCGGCGGACTTGTGGTGTATCCAACAGATACGGTTTATGGATTAGGGTGTGATATTAATAATACAAAAGCGTTAGAGAAAATCGCTAGAATTAAAGGTGTGAAACTAGAGAAAGCGAATCTGTCGTTTATTTGTCACGATTTAAGCAATCTTAGTGATTACGTCAAACAAATAGACACATCGACTTTTAAAATTCTAAAACGTGCATTGCCTGGGCCTTACACTTTTATTTTGCCGGGATCGAGGTCATTGCCTTCTGTGTTTAAAAAGAAGAAAGAGGTAGGGATTCGTATACCAAATAACGCGATTACCTTAGAAATTGTAAAAGCGTTAGGTAATCCTTTGGTCTCAACATCTATAAGGGATGAGGATGAGGTTTTAGAGTATACTACAGACCCAGAATTAATACTAGAGAAATGGGGTAATCTTGTCGACTTGGTTGTGGATGGTGGTTATGGAGACAATCAAGGATCTACAATTATCGATTTATCAGAAGGTGGCGATAATCCTGTTATTATAAGAGAAGGTAAAGGAAGTTTAGAGATTTTTTAATGCTCTAAAATAGAAATCAAAAAAAAAGCCTAATCGAAAGATTAGGCTTTTATAGTATAAAAATGAATTATTCTTTAGATAAACTTTTCATTTCTTCTTCAATCATATTGTAAAACTGGTCAATTCTAGGTAAGATTAAAATCTTAGTACGTCTGTTAGTTGAACGGTTTTGAGCAGTGCTATTATCTACTAATGGCACATATTCAGATCTACCAGCAGCAATTAATTTAGAAGGATCAACTCCTAAGTCTTGTAAAGCTCTAACGATAGATGTACTACGTTTTACACTTAAATCCCAGTTGTCTAAAAGAGCACCTCTTTGTCCATAAGGTACGTTGTCTGTGTGACCTTCAACCATTGCTTCAAAATTAGGCTTGCTGTTAATAACAGTTGCTACTTTAGCTAAAATTTCTTTTGCTCTAGAAGTGATGTTAT
>JAGPVI010000003.1 GCA_018067115.1 Bizionia sp.
TATTTTTAGCAGAAAAAGCTAAAAACTAAGCTTTCGGTAGTCGCTTTTTTTAGAAAATAAAAAAGAGCTCCAACAGTACCTCAATCTCTTACGCGTAACAATACCACGAAGATAGTAGGTTCGTAATATAATTACAATACAATTAAAAAAGATTTATGAAAAATAACTGAAAATTAAGCTAGTAACTCACTTTCAATAATCATAGGAATAACTAAACCAATAACAATAGCAGATAATACCATAATCCAATCGCGTTTAGAAAACCTAAAAATAGTTTGCACTAAATAGCCAATAAAAAGCACTAAAAAGACAATTATTATTTGAGCTAATTCTATACCTATAGCAAACTCTAGCATTACCAAAAACTTATTATCGTTTGGTCCAACTAACATTTGCAACTCGCGTGCAAACCCTAATCCGTGCACTAAACCAAAAAATAAGGTCGAAAAAAACAAGACACCTACCTTTTCTTTTTGCGCCCCTTTACCCGCTGTAAACACATTAAAAACGGCGATAATAAGAATACTTAGAGGGATTAAGAATTCCACCACCGGCACCGATGCTTTAACTGCTCCGTACGTTGCTAAAATAATAGATAATGTATGCCCAACCGTAAAAATGGTAACCAACATAAACACGCGTTTCCAGTCCTTAAACATATAAGGAACCGTTAAAACAATTAAAAATAATACGTGATCGTAAGCGTTAATATCCAAAACATGGTTCATACCATATTGCACATTAAACCAAAATTCTTCTAGCATAACAATTCTCTTAATTGGGGTGGATTTCAAATATACATGAAAAAAGAAAAATGGCAACTTTATGTTGCCATTTTTGTACTTTATCTTAACTACTTCGGTGTGTAAATTAGCTTTACCTTGTTTTTGTTAACCAACCGCCTTTTAGAAAGGAGTCTACCAAAACAAAACACACTCTTTTCTATACTTAAATAATTATAATTGAAGCGTGTTTTTTTAAGTGCACATTCATTATTCTAAAACTTGTTCGCCACCACCATTTACAAAGAGCGTTTGTCCGCTTACCCACTCAGAAATCGGTGAAGCAAAATATAACATCACACCGGCAATATCATCGGCAGTCCCCAAACGTTTAATAGGCGTATGTTTTAGCATTGTTTTTTCAATCTCTGGTGTTAATACGCTTTCTAGAGCTGCTGTTCTAGTCGCTCCAGGTCCTACTGCATTAATACGTACTTCTGGCCCAAAATCGTGTGCTAAATTAGCAACTATATGGTTTACTGCTGCTTTAGAACCCCCATAACCACTCATATTCGGACTCTTATTTACACTAGACATAGACGTTGTAAACACGATAGAACCGTAACCATCTTTTTTCATATGCGGCACTACCAATTGGCATAATCTCCAGCCACTAAACACATTAAGTTCGTAATCGCGTTTAATGTCTTCTACAGTACATTTAAAAGGATTTTCGCGTCCGCCACCGCCACCACCGGCATTATTAATTAAAACATGCACACCACCTAATTCTTTAACCGTTGTATCTACTAAGTTTACTAATTCTTCGTCTTTTAACACATTACACGAAACCGCAATAGCTTTAACCCCCAAGGCTTCAATCTCTTTTGCCGTTTTTTTTGCATCTTCAATATTAAAATCTCCAATAGAAATATTAGCGCCATGTTTCGCTAAAATAATAGCCGTTGCTTTCCCTATTCCGTTTGCACCACCAGTTACGATCGCGACTTTTCCTTTTAAATTAAATAAACCTGTTGCATTCATAACCTTGTTGTTTTTCGTTATCTCAACTTTATATCTCCACCGTCTGCCATTAGCGTTTGCCCGGTCATATACTGACTGTCGTCACTCAATAAGAAAGCGATAATAGGAGCAACATCTTTTTGAGGATCTCCAAAACGATGCATTGGGTTTTTACCAATAATTTCTTCATACTGTTCTGGAAAATTCTCTTTCCATTGTTTTACACCTTCGGTAAACGCAAGAGGGCAAACTACATTTACACGAATACCTTCTTCTGCCCACTCATTAGCTGCCACACGAGACAACCCTCTAATCGCCTCTTTAGCCGCCGCGTAACTACCTTGATTTTTTTGACCAAGTAACCCTGCTCCAGATCCAAAATTAACAATGGCCCCTTTGGTCTTTTTAAGTTCTGGGTAAGCAGCTTTCATAAAATTTAATGTTCCTTTTAAACCTGTATTCATGGACAGCTCCCAGTCAGCCTCTGTAAGTTCCATTAAAGGTTTTTGGCGAGATGCATGGGCATTATTAACGACACTGGTTAATTTCCCAAATTTTGACACCGCCAAAGCAACAGCCTCTTTTGCTACAGATTCCTTAGATATATCTCCCTTTAAAAACACAATTTGCTCTGGGTTGGATGCTACCTTCTCCTTTCCTGCATCTTCATTTAAATCTACCGCAACCACATTTGCTCCTCTTTCTGTTAATTCGGTAGTCATTGCGCCACCAATTCCTGCTGCGCCTCCTGTTACAATTATTACTTTTCCTTCTAGGTTTTTCATTTTATTTTGTTTTAATCGTTATCTCTTATTCTTTAATATTTCTTTATTTTTAACGCGCTCATTATTCTCGCATCAATCTCTTTTTGATTACTTACTTATTTATTTACTATTCAACTTTTCACTATAAATAGTAACGCCTACTTCTATCGTCTATAAAACTTGACTCAGAGTTCATTGTAACAATATCTCCATTATAATATTAAATGTGGAGAGGACACAGATTTTGAATTATCACTTTTTGAAGGTGCACCCTCTTTACAGCTGTAAAAAAAGGCTACTACTATTAAAATATATAATATCTTTTTCATTTGACTATTTTTTAAGCTCTTCATATAATGTAGATTCCTTTAAGGTAAGATAATTCACAATTCCGGAAACAACTCCAGCGATAATTCCTATGATAACTAAGGCAGAAATCAGCGATACTTCTACTGTTCCCAGATATTTTTGCCATAAAACGGCCAATGACGTTAATACACCAAAAGTGAAAAACCCGTGTTTAATAGTTAACCATAATGTGGTTGGAAAAAAAGGAATTTTTTTCTCTTTAATCCCAAAGTAAGCCACCAAAGTAAGAATCATTGCTAACGTAATTGCTAGCATTACTGCTGTGCCTAAAACAGTAACATCATTATTAGTTATAGAATCTACCGAGATAGGGATTGAGTTGTGGTCTTTCAAGAAAAAATACTGAATTCCGCCATTAATAATGGCATTAATCACCCCTGTAATAACAGCTCCTTTTAGTAATTCTGGTTTATTATGTGTGCTCATCTATTAGTTTTTGTATTATATAACATTTTATATGGTTAGGATAAAAAACATCAAGTACATACAACTGATACGAAAGAGAAGATACAAAAACTAATTATTGTTTTGCAAAGCACACTTCAAAAAAGAGCTTTTATTTAATTATTTATATTCTTAGTGCCGTATTTAATTACTCATAATTATAAAGGGGAAACTTTTTTATCAGTTTCCGGTAAATTAAGATTATAACACCCTAAAAGTTAAAGTTATTTTAGCTTTACTCACTATAAAAAGCACCTTTTAGCAACATAGCATCTCTATTACTACAGAGCAAATAATAATTAGGAAAAGAATCACATAAGCCTTTATCCATTTTACCACTTAAGTGATAAAAACTTAAAATTGTAAATGAAAGATGAATTTATCTTTAAGAATGGTTGATAGAAATAGGCTTTAAAAACAAAAAACCCCGAAAAACAAAGGTCTTTCGAGGTTTACAGTACTCAAGGCGGGAATCGAACCCGCACTCCTAAGAATCGGATTTTGAATCCGACGCGTCTACCAATTCCGCCACTTGAGCTAATGGTGGGACAAAAATAAATATTTTTTATTTAAATCTCTTAAAAATTGCAGCTATTATGCGTTTTAGTACGAAAAAAACCATAAATTTGCACCTCATAAAAAAACATACAGCCTTATACGCTGTTAAACAATACATTAGCAATGCCAAACACAAAGCCAGACGCGAAGATTTTTTCGATAACGCAAAGTAAATATTTAGCCGAAAAAATTGCAGCAGCTTATGGAGTTAGCTTAGGAAAGGTAATCACCTCAACCTATAGCGATGGTGAGTTTCAGCCGTCTTACGAAGAATCTATTCGTGGAACGCGTATTTTTATTATAGGCTCTACTAATCCTAGCTCTGAAAATTTAATGGAAATGTTGCTAATGATAGATGCTGCCAAACGTGCTTCGGCAAGACACATTACAGCAGTTTTACCTTATTTTGGTTGGGCGAGACAAGACAGAAAAGACAAACCTAGAGTTCCTATTGCTGCAAAATTAGTAGCAAAAATGTTAGAAGCAGCAGGAGCAACTAGAATAATAACAATGGACTTACATGCAGATCAAATTCAAGGATTTTTTGAAAAGCCTGTAGACCATTTATTTGCTTCAACAGTATTTTTACCATACCTAAAAAGTTTAAACCTAGACAATTTAACTATAGCTTCTCCAGATATGGGAGGATCTAAAAGAGCATATGCTTATTCTAAAGCCTTAGAAAGCGATGTTGTTATTTGCTATAAGCAGAGAGCTAAAGCCAACGTTATTTCTCATATGGAATTAATTGGTGATGTTACAGGTAAAAATGTGGTATTGGTAGACGATATGGTCGATACCGCAGGTACTTTAACTAAAGCAGCCGATTTAATGATGGAGCGTGGCGCACTTAGTGTAAGAGCTATTTGTACACACCCTATATTATCTGGTAACGCTTACGAGCGTATTGAGAATTCTAAACTAGAAGAATTAATTGTAACCGATTCTATTCCTTTAAAACAAGAAAGCAAAAAAATTAGAGTTATTAGTTGTGCAAACCTCTTCGCAGATGTTATGCAAAACGTTCACTTTAATAGATCGATAAGCTCAAACTTTTTGATGTAAGCTATACAACGAACATCAAATCACTATTGAATAATAAATATTAACTATAAATAAAAACAATGCCAATACTGAAATAACCGAAAAGACTGAATGGGAATCTATTAAAACACAGTTAAAAAAACCAAAGCACATTAAAGCTTTTGAATCATATCTTGACATATTGTTGAAAGAAGATATCACAAATGATGAAATTCCA
>JAGPVI010000008.1 GCA_018067115.1 Bizionia sp.
GATTTTTAACGATTATTTAAAATATAATGGATAGATTTTTAAATGGTCGTTTAATCTGTTAAAACTTGCCTTACAGGTTTCTACGTTAGAAGACGATAGCTTATCGAATTCATTATTAATAGGAATTAAAAAATGATGTAGTTGATTATGTGCTTCACCTTTCATTGTGCACTTTTCGAAAATGACAGCAAATTCTTGTTTTAAGTATTCTGCTAATCCAGCATACGCTGCGGTATCTTCTGTAAGAACGAAGTCATCCATTAAAGTGATCATTTTTTTAACGCCGTCGGTAGTTTCTATATTGGCCTCCCAACGTTCACCATTGTTTAATTGTAAAGTGTTTTTATCTATTACATCCCCGTTTTTTCCTTGAATAGTAGTGGTTTCTTGGGTGTTTTTACTCGTTTTTTGTTTGAGGTCTGTCGTCTCGTTCTTGCAAGCCATCACAATTAAAAAGCTAATTGCGAGGTATCTAGTGGTAAAAAGTGATTTCATAAGCGTTTTTTTTTAGTGTTACATTAATGAGGAAAATAGACTTAAAATACGCTCATAAAGCTTTACATATATAGGTCTTTTTTTCCACTCGGTTATTTTTATTTTTTCTGACGTTTCTAAATCTTTACAAAAATTCAACTTTAATTCATTAGCGATTTTTTTATCGTAAACGATAGCGTTCACCTCAAAATTTAAATCAAAACTACGGTTGTCTAAATTAGCAGTACCTATCACAGATACGTAACTATCGCAAACCATAGTCTTAGCGTGAACAAAGCCTTTGGTGTATTTATAAATTTCTACACCAACTTCTAGTAACTCTTGATAATACGAATTACATGTTGCATTGATTATAAATGAATCTGAAACGCTAGGTACTAAAATTTTAACTTTAATACCACTTAATGCCGCAATTTTAATGGTATCTAAATACGATTTTTCAGGAATAAAATAGGGGGTAGTTAATAGAATTTCTTCTTTTGCTAATGCCATTGCCTGAATTAAAGTGTACATTATATTTGGGTAATCGGACGATGGGCCGCTGGCAATAATCTGAGTTAATTGTGTTCCATAACGCATTTTGTTGGTAGCGTTTAAAGGAAAAAACTGGAATGAAAACGCCAGGTTCTGCTTGGCACAGAAATTCCAATCTGTTAGAAAAAGATATTGCAAGGTTAGCACAGCTTTACCAGTAATCTTTAAGTGCGTATCTCGCCAAAATAAATCGCTAGTATTAGAGTTTATATATTTATCCGAGACATTAATACCTCCCACAAAACCTACAGTGCCGTCGACTACTATAATTTTGCGGTGATTTCGATAATTTATTCTATTGGCTAATTGTATAAAGTTAATTTTATAGAACGGTACAGCTTCAACACCGGCAAGTTTCAATTTTGTAATGAATGTTTTTCTAATGGAGTTGCTTCCAAAATCATCATAAATAAATCGGACTTTTACGCCCTCTTGCGCTTTTCTAATCAGAATATCACCAATAGTATTTCCTATGTTATCATCTACAAAAATGTAATATTCTATATGAATATGGTCTTTTGCAGCTTCTAAACTTTTTATAACTTCAGGAAATTTATGCTCGCCATTAATTAATAACTCTATAGAATTGTTATCTGACACAAAATGAGTTTCTCGCCTGTAATTGGCTAATGGGTAAAAATAGCCAATAGCGCTTTTATGGGCTTGAAGAATCGCCTCCGCTTTTTGAGTAATACCCTCTTTTAATTCACCGTAAGATTTACTATCGAAGTCTAATTTTTTAAGGTACAGTTTCTTTTTACGATAATTATCTCCAAAAGAAAAATAGAAAAACATACCAAAAACAGGAACGGTAACTACTAAAAACAGATACGCCGCTGTTTTACTCGCGGAATTGGTATTGTAAATTACACGAATGCAAACAACGAATACCAAAATAGAGTAGAGGGTATAAATATAAATAGAGTTCAAAATCGTTTGTTTATAATACTATAAGAATTATTTTTTAATCACTTTTTCTGATTGTCGCATGGTATCTGCTATAATATTTAAAAAGTAAATACCGTTTTGCATATTTGAAATATCAATTTTAACTGAATGTACCGCTTTCCACTCGTTTTCTAAAATTAGTTTTCCAGACATGTCTATAAGCTGCAAACGCAGAGTATTGTAGGTTGTATTACCAGCAAGGGTTATAAAGTGAGATGCAGGATTTGGAAATACCGAAAAAGACTCCACTTGAAAAGAAGAGGTGCTTAAGGTAGTATCAATATTAAACTCCTTGGTTATAGTATTTTCTTTACCACATTTTGTTACCGTAAGCGTCACCGTATAAATTCCAGACTCCGTATAAGTATGTGTGGGATTCATTTGTGTAGAGGTTGTATTATCTCCAAAATCCCAAAAAACAGCATCTGCATCATCACTTGTGTTGCTAAAAGCAACGTTTCCATCTGTAATGGTCTCAGTAAAGCTAGCTATGGCAGGCGGCAGTGTAAAATCCCAATTTGTAAGAGCATTAAACACCACAGTTTGTGTAGCTAATTTAATACTATTGGCTTCTGCTGTAGATAAGGTAGAATTCCACGGCATTAAAGTGGGATCCTTTTTATAAACCATGGTGTAAAAAACGCAAGCGGCAGCATAAGAACCTGCTAACGACGGGTGCGACCCATCGCTAGAATACAAATTAATAGTTGGGTGGTTGGTTCTTATATAACGCCAAACGGCACCAACGGGAGCGAGTTCGGCGTTATTCGTGTTGGCCATAAAAGTGTACGTCGATGCGATGACATCGTCCATAGCTTCATAGGTGCACACCCACGGTAAATATGGGCAGTTGTTAGCATCTCCATTTTCGCGTCCCCACGTCATATAAAATAAGGGTTGAGAACATTCGTTATTAGCTCTAATAGTATTGCTTAGTGTGGTGGCGTGAGGGAAAAGTTCTGCTTCCATTTGCGATTGTGGGAAGGATGTTTCCTGACTTTGTGCTTGTAACGCCACATAATCCCAGTCTTCAGCATTAATTTTATTTAAAGTCGTGGTATTGCTAACATGATTTAAAAACCGGTATCCTCCAGGGGTATTAGAGTCGTAAATTAAAATATCGCCAGTACTAGTTGCCATATTTTGTACTAGAACAGGTAAATTATTGGCAGCCGTATAACTGTTGCCTAGAAATAATACTTTTTTGGTGGTTTGGCTGTAAGAGCTTACTGTTAAGGCCGTAAAACAAAGAAAAAATAATAAGTGTTTCATTACTGTTAAAATAGTGATTGGTTTTTTTGGTTGAATGTAGTACTTAAAAATACTTATTTCACTATACAAATAAAGAAATGTAGATTTGTAATAACAAACTGATAACATTAATTGTTTTTATAAAGCCGTAAGGCTTCTTCAATTTGTAATGTTACTAAATCTACACTTTTAAAATCATCATTTTTAGTATATAAAACGGATAATTCTGTACACGCTAATATAACAGGAGCTTGCGTGTTGTATTTTTTTAGAAGTTTGAAATAGGTGATTTTTTGAGCTTCAGTTTCGGTATTAGTGTATATATTTTTTCTGAATTGATCTATAAACATCATATCTTCCTCTAAAGGTGCTTGTATTTGAATACCTTCCGAAGAGAAATAATCTCTAAAATATGAGGAGTTCATTGTATATCGCGTTCCAAAAACAATAGCCGAAGTTTTCTTTTTCTGCTTTAAAACTTTAATACATAATGATAGTGGGTGGAGAATCTTAAAAGGTATGTGTACACGATCTATGGTTTCGTGAAGCGTAATATTTGGAATTAATAAATGTGTAATGGGAAGTTGTTCTAACGACGTAATCACTTCTGAAATAACAGGTACTAGCTTATCGAAATCGTTTGGTAAATATGGGTTAATAGAATTAAAATCGGTGTTATATAATACAAACGGAAACGTGCTGTATCCTTTTTCTTGGTAGTTAAATGCAGTATTTAGAGCATTAATGTAAAATAAGGTGCTCCGGTTCCCTAATCCTAAAACACCTAATTGTTTACGGTTTGTATTCATTTACTTAAGACTTTTCTAATATATAATCTGCAAAATACTTTTTAGAATCTAATAATTTAGCCGTAATAGACAACGCGCTGTTTTTTAATATGGAAGCCAAAACAGCATCGTTATATTTACGAGAGGTTTCGGTATGGATTTTTTCTCCAGCTTTAAACTGAAATGTTTTATTTAAAGCGCCAATAGTCACGTTTTGGTCTTTATCACTTACAATATAGCTTTTTGCAATTCCTGTAGTTTCTGAATATTCTGGGGTGTGAGAAAACTGATCTATATTAAAGTTGGCATCTAGTTCTGAATTAATTCTATGTAATAGATTAAAATTGAAAGCTTTTGTCACTCCAACGGAATCGTTGTATGCCGGTAAAACAATGTGCGCTGGTTTTATTAAATCGACACCCAAAAGTACTTTGTCGTTGGTATTTAAAGCCTCACTGAGATTGATAATAAATCTTTCCGCTTCAACATCGGTTAGATTTCCAATATTAGAACCTAAAAACAAAACGACCTTTGGGTGTTGAGATTTTTTTAAACTTTCTAAAACCCTAAAATAATCCCCTTGTTTTTTAGCTACTTTTACTGTTGGTAACTCTACAGATAATCGTGAGTCTAATTGCTCTAAAGAATTTAATGAAATATCTATGGGAACATATTGAAAAGCATAATTTTTATTGGACAATACTTTTAGTAATTCTTTTGTTTTAGTACCGTCTCCAGCACCTAATTCTATCAGTTCGAAATAAGTGTCTGGTTTTATTTTAAGTGCATCGATAATATCGTGCGTCTGATTTTTAAAAATATCGAATTCTGCTCGCGTTAAATAATATTCTGGTAGATTCATTATTTTAACAAAAAGGGCATCGCCAATTTTATCATAGAAATATTTTGATGGCAATGATTTTTTATCGGCACTTAACCCACTATTTATATCGTCTTTAAAAGTGTCTTTCATAATTATTTTATTTTGCTAGTCGGATTCCTGAAAATTGCCATTGGGTTTCTGGTGAAAAGAAATTGCGATAGGTAAACCGACTATGATTTGCCGAAGTCGCTAAAGAAGCCCCACGAAGTACCATTAAATTAATCATAAATTTCCCGTTGTATTCGCCAACCGCACCTTCAGCGACTTTAAAATTAGGGTAGGGTAGGTATGCAGAATTAGTCCACTCCCAAACGGTTCCCCAATTTATTTTGCTCGATGCTATTTCCCATTCGAATTCTGTAGGTAAGCGGTAACCAGCCCAAAAGGCAAATGCCGAAGCTTCGTAGAACGAAATATGTGTTAGTACTGCCTCTAAATCTACAGGTTGTAAACCAGATAGCGTGTAGTGGTGCCAATTGTCGTTAACTAATTTCCAATACAACGGACTTGATATATTGTTATTTTGTAACCAATGCCAACCGTCATCCAACCAATATTTAGGATTCTTATAGCCGTTGGCGTTTATAAATGCTATAAAATCACCATTAGTAACCAGGTCTTTAGAAATCTTAAAATCTTCTAAAAATACACGGTGAGCACCTAATTCATTATCGTAGCTAAAACTGTCTTTGGTATGACCAATCTTGTAAATAGCTGCGTTAAACTCTAGCCACTCATTTGTTTTACTCTGGGTACCTAAATAATTGACGTCCTTATATACAGGGTAAGTTGGATTATGTGAAAAGGTGTATTTTAAATCGGTAAGCAATAATTCTTGATGTTGTTGTTCGTGATTTATACCTAAAATGGTTAATTCTCTAATTACTTTAGATGGAGAGTCACTAAGAAGCGTATTCATTTTAGAATCGACATAGTCGCGATACCTATATATCTCATCAACTGAAGGTCGCGAAATTAAACCACGGTGCTCTCGTTTAATACGATCGCCTAAACTGTTGTAATAACTATTAAATAAGTAGCCATAGCTATCGTCGAACACGTCGTAATTATCGAGGTGCTTTTTTAATATCATTTCTTCAAAAAACCAAGTTGTATGTGCCAAATGCCATTTTGGCGGACTTGCAAATGCTGCAGACTGTGGTGTAAAATCTTCAGTTTGTAAGGGGGTGCAAAGTGTTTGTGTGTGGTTTCTTGTTTTAGTATAGGCGTCCAATAGGTTTTCCATAGGCTTAAATATAATAAGTAATTATGAAAAGCAACTTTAGAATAAGAGAATTTTAACAGAAACACTATACTTTTTATAAGCTAAATATATAGTGTCCTATTCATCATTTCAATGGCGTGATTTACCAAAAATAAAAAATTTATAAATTTGCCAGAGGGAAAGTGAATGAAGACTGTTATCTTTTAGAGTTATCTTTAGAGTTATCTTTAGAGTTGTCTTTGGAGTTGCTTTACTACAATCTCTTCAAGTGCTATTTTTTTAAAGGCAAACCATTGTGTTCTATAATCACTGTGGTCTATTTTTGATTTGAAATTCTGAAAAGGCTTTTTACTTTCTAAG
>JAGPVI010000009.1 GCA_018067115.1 Bizionia sp.
CACCTTCATTTTCAATCCAATTTACTTTTACTTTTTCTTCGTTAATTGCATCTACTTGACGTCCGCGATAATCTGGCTGAATGGGTAAATGCCTGCTAAATCGTCTATCTATTAACGTTAATAATTCTATATCGTCTGGTCTACCAAAAGATTGAATGGCTGTTAAAGCCGAACGGATACTTCTACCTGTGTACAAAACATCGTCTATAAAAACGACTTTTTTGTTTTCTATTTCGAAGTCTATTTCTGTAGAATTGGCAGCTAAAGTTTTATCACCACGTCTAAAATCGTCTCTATAGAATGTAATATCTAAGAGCCCTAATTTTAAATCTTTAATCTTGTATTCTGTTTTAAGTAGTGCGGCTAAGCGTTTCGCTAAAAACGAGCCTCTTGGTTGTATCCCTATTAAAACGGTGTTAGAAAAGTCGTCGTGGTTTTCTATTAATTGACAAGCCAGTCTATGAAGTATAATATTAATGGCTGTTGCGTTAAGTAGCACTTTCTGACTCATAATGGGATTTCATCGGGTTTGTTTAACAAAGTTAATGTAAAAATTTTAGAGTTTAAAGATAAACTTGTGCATAAAAAAAGCCTTTCATTTCTGAAAGGCTTTTAAATTTATAATGAGTGGTAAATTATTGTTTACCGTCCATTTTATCTTTAAGCGCTTGTAAAGCATCATTAGCATCACCTAAAGTTGGTTTAGATTCTGCAGCTTGTGTTGTTTGTTTTTCAACAGCAGCTTTTACATTTGCCATTTCTTCAGCTTTAAAAATTGCAGTATGCGAAGCAACTACTCTTTTAAATTCTTTGTTAAATTCAATAATTTTGAATTCAGCTGAATCTCCTTTTCCTAATTTAGAACCGTCTTCTTTTTCAAGGTGACGAGAAGGAACGAAAGCAACGATATCTTCGTTAAATTCGATAGTTGCACCTTTATCTACAACCTCAGCAATTTGTGCTGTATGTGTTGTTCCTAAAGCGAACTCAGTTTCGTATTTGTCCCAAGGGTTTACAGTTGTTTGTTTGTGACCTAAAGATAATTTACGTCCTTCAACATCTAACTCAAGTACTACTACTTCTAATTTGTCTCCAACTGCACAGAACTCAGATGGGTGCTTAATTTTCTTAGTCCAAGATAAATCAGAGATATAAATTAAACCGTCGATACCTTCTTCTAATTCAACAAAAACACCAAAGTTTGTAAAGTTACGTACAATACCTGTATGCTTAGAAGCTACTGGGTATTTTGAAGTAATGTCTGTCCAAGGATCTTGCGATAATTGCTTAATACCTAATGACATTTTACGATCTTCTCTATCTAAAGTTAAGATTTGTGCTTCTATTTCATCTCCTACAGAAACGAAATCGTTAGCAGAACGTAAATGAGTAGACCAAGACATTTCTGAAACGTGAACTAAACCTTCAACACCTTCAGCAACTTCAATAAATGCACCGTAATCTGCGATTACAACAACTTTACCTTTTACTTTGTCTCCTACGCTTACTTCTTCACCTAATGCATCCCAAGGGTGCTTAGATAATTGTTTAAGACCTAATTGGATTCTAGATTTGTTTTCATCAAAATCAAGAATTACAACATTTAATTTCTGATCTAACTCAACAATCTCATTTGGATGGTTAATTCTAGACCAAGATAAATCTGTAATATGAACTAATCCGTCAACACCACCAAGATCGATGAATACACCGTAAGAAGTAATGTTTTTAACAACACCTTCTAATACTTGACCTTTTTCTAATTGACCAATGATTTCTTTTTTCTGTACTTCAATATCAGCTTCAATAAGCGCTTTATGAGATACTACTACGTTTTTGAATTCGTGGTTGATTTTAACAACTTTAAACTCCATAGTTTTGTTTACGTACTGATCGTAATCTCTAATTGGCTTAACGTCAATTTGAGAACCTGGTAAGAATGCTTCGATTCCGAAAACATCTACAATCATACCACCTTTAGTTCTACATTTAACGAAACCATTAACGATTTCTCCAGTTTCGTGTGCATCGTTAACACGATCCCAAGCCTTAATAACACGAGCTTTTCTGTGAGATAATACTAATTGACCAGTTGCGTCTTCACGAACGTCGATTAATACTTCTACTTCATCTCCTACTGCTAAGTTAGGGTTGTAACGAAATTCGTTTAAAGAAATAACACCTTCAGATTTTGCGTTGATGTCGATAATAGCGTCACGATCTGAGATGTGAACCACTTTTCCTGTTACAACTTCGTCATCTAATGTGTCTACGAAATTTTCTGATACTAATTTTTCAAATTCTTTTAATTGAGAATCTTCAACCTCATCAATACCTTCTTGGTAATTGTGCCAGTTAAAATCAGATAAGAATTTTTCAGGGTTTGCTTGTGCTTCAGAAATTACTGGAGCCTCATTTGTTGCAGCGTTTTTTGCTTCAACTTCTGCTTGTTTTGCTTTGTCAGCCATTGCAGATAAGTTTTTGTATTCTGTATGTTTAGGAAGATTTAAACGTGTAACACACAGAAGTGTTAAATTAAAATTGTTTTTTAGTCCCTTTTATCTTTCCTACAACTCCGTTAAAAGGAGTGCAAAAATAATACTTTTTATTAATTCTACCTAATCCCTGTAAATAATTTTTAATTAACTGATTTTTAACTAAATAAATAATATTGAAATGTAATTTGTATTTATGTTTTTTCTATCTTTAGTACATTATTAATTAATAACTACGAAATGGCTGTAAAAGCAAAATACCAAGAGGTATTAAATTTAGGGGAACAATTAAATATTAAGAATGGTGATGTGTCTGAGAGTAATGGCGTTTTACACGTTAAAGGTACCGCAGCAACACAATACGAAAAAAACTTACTTTGGGATAAAATTAAATTAGCTGGTGGCGAAAACCCTAGCGATATTGTAGCCGATATTAAAGTGGCCGATACTAGTGTGTTTCATAGACATACGGTTAAAAGCGGAGAAACTTTAGGTAAAATTGCAAAGCAATATTATAATAACCCGTCTAAGTACCAAGCGATTTTTGCAGCAAATTCAGATATATTAAAGAACCCAGATATTATTCACCCGGATCAAGAATTAATAATTCCAAATTTGTAGGAGTTTAATAGCACCTTTGAAGCAAATATTTTAAATTAAATTTTTAACGTTTGCTTTTTCTTAAAGGCCCTGCTTGAAAAAGTAAGGCTTTTTTTATTTTTGTTTTTTACTACCAATAATACTATTAGAACCCCATTATTGCTTGAACTTGTCGTTTACCAAGCTAACAACACGTTCAAATTGCGTTTTTAAATCTAAATTAGAATTATCTAATTCTATTGCATCCTCTGCTTTACGTAAAGGAGAGTCTTCTCGGTTAGAATCTATATAATCGCGCTCTTCTACATTTTTTAAAACGTCGGCATAACTCACCTCATCTCCACGCTCTATAAGTTCATCGAAACGGCGTTTCGCTCTTTTTTCGGCCGAGGCAATCATATACAATTTTAATTCTGCATCTGGAAAAACAACGGTTCCAATATCGCGACCATCCATTACAACACCTTTATCTTTTCCCATTTGTTGTTGTTGCTTTACCAACTGAGTGCGCACCTTAGAAACGGCCGCTACCTGACTAACAAAGCTAGACACTTCTAGGGTTCTAATTTCCTTCTCTATATTCACACCGTTTAAATAGACCTCAGCAAAACCAAGCGTGTCGTTAAACTTAAAACTAATAGTGATATCCTCTAAAGCATTTACTAATTTGGAAGTTTCAAAATGGTTAGCATCAATAAAACCGTGTTGCATAGCATACAACGTTACCGCACGATACATAGCTCCTGTATCTACATAAATATATCCTAAATATTTGGCAAGCTGCTTGGCAACCGTACTTTTTCCGGTTGATGAAAAACCGTCTATGGCTATCGTAATTTTTTTCACTTGTAATACGTTTTAATGGCTAAAATAAGGATAATTATAAGGTTTAAAATAGATTTACTGCAAATCTATATGAAGTCCGAAAAAGTTAGAGTTTCCTGCCGATGTGTATTTGGCGTGCGTATAGCTAAACCTTAGTTTATTGAGTTTAATAGAAAATCCGGCAGATAAGCCTGAAAAATTACGCTGATCTATAATTCTGAGTTCTTCTGCCCTCCTAAAATTATACCCCAATCGAATATTAAACCCTTTATCTGGAAACAGTTCTGCTCCAAAAATAGTATGTCTTACAACATCTGATAAAAAACCGACTTTCTCTGGTGTTTGATTCCCATCTAGATCGGTAGTAGCACGCGCAGGATTTGGTAAAGCTATTGGCCATTGTTGTAAGTTCTCGAAGGTGATATGCCAACGCAACGGAATATGTTCTAATGTTTGAGATAACCCAAAAGCCACTTCTAGCGGTAACGATTCGTAACGCTCGTGATATGCGGTAATCTGTGTCCCTAAATTTCTAACTACCAACGTGGCCTGAAACTCTAAATCTTCATCTAAATACAGCAAACCTAAATCGGTAGCAATACCAAAAGAATTATATTGTTCTAAGCTAGAGGTTATCAATTTTAAATTGGCTCCAAAGTAAAAATCAGAATAGCCTAATTGCACGGCATACCCTGCCGATAAAGCAGCTTCAGAACCTGAAAAAGAACCGGTAGCATTTCCGTTTTCATCGTATCCATCAAACGCGCCATAATTAACATATGTGGCTCCTATATGAAAGGTCTGCGTTCTTCGGTCTAAAGTATAAGCATAAGCAACAGAACCGTAAGAAACATCGCCTAAGTAACTCGTGTAATTTAAGGCCAACTGATTATCCATATCTGCATTAATAGTCGCCGGATTGTATAGAGCTTGCGTAACATCGTAATCGACATTTGTAAGCACCTTTCCTCCTAACGCCGCTTGACGTGGCGAAGACACTAAATTAAGAAATTGATAAGTCGATTGCCCACCCAATTGTGCAAAACAAAAGGCGCTAGAAAACAAACATAAAATGGGCAAATATTTTTTTAGCATAAAGCTGCAAAGTAACTAAATCTATTGTAAAACGCCTACAACTCCTTTTTATTTTTAAGCCCCCCTTTATTATTAGTATTTCACTCTTTTTATGGGGTGATTTTGGTTCTTCATTGAAGAAAAGCGTAGCAAACTAATAATAATTGTGCATAAAAAAGCCATAACCTGTAGCGCGCTACGGGTTATGGCTTGCAAATATAATGTAAAACACTTACTAAAGTGTTTTAGCGTTTTCTACTTTTTGCTTAGTTAACGCAAATTTTAAAACGTCTTTCATATCACTTACATAGTGAAAGGTTAACCCTTTTAAATAGTCTTGTTTTATTTCTTCAATATCGCGTCTATTCTCTTCACACAATAAAATCTCTTTTATCCTTGCGCGCTTAGCCGCTAGTATTTTTTCTTTAATACCGCCTACTGGCAATACTTTCCCTCTAAGCGTTATTTCTCCAGTCATAGCAATGCTCTTCTTTACTTTACGTTGTGTAAATAAAGACACTAAAGACGTTAGCATAGTAACACCTGCACTTGGTCCGTCTTTAGGAGTTGCTCCTTCTGGTACGTGAATATGCACATTGTACTTATCGAAAACATCTGGGTTTATACCAAATTCTTCAGCATTTGCTTTAATATATTCCATAGCAATAGTTGCCGACTCTTTCATTACTTTCCCTAGGTTACCCGTTATAGAAAGTGTTCCTTTCCCTTTAGATAAAATAGATTCTATAAATAAGATATCGCCCCCAACACTAGTCCAAGCTAACCCTGTTACCACACCAGCGACATTATTATTTTCGTATTTGTCGCGCTCTAATTTAGGGCCTCCTAATATTTCAATAATATTCTCGTTAGTGATTTTTACGCTATACTCTTCCTCCATCGCGATGTTCATAGCAGCATAACGCACCATTTTGGCTATTTGCTTCTCTAATCCACGTACTCCAGATTCTCTAGTATACCCTTCCACAATTTTTTCTAATTGTGGTTTCCCTATTTTTAAGTGCTCGTCTTTTAAACCGTGTTCTTTTAATTGCTTTGGTAATAAATGACGTTTAGCGATTTCTACTTTCTCTTCAATAGTATACCCTGTAACATTTATTATTTCCATACGATCGCGTAACGCAGGCTGAATATTACCTAGGCTATTTGATGTTGCAATAAACATCACTTTAGATAAGTCGTAACCTAACTCTAAGAAATTATCATGGAATTCGCTATTCTGTTCTGGGTCTAAAACCTCTAGTAATGCCGAAGAAGGATCCCCTTGATTTGAATTGGCTAATTTATCTATTTCATCTAATACAAAAACGGGATTAGAAGTTCCTGCTTTTTTAAGATGCTGAAGTATACGCCCTGGCATAGCTCCAATATATGTTTTTCTATGTCCGCGAATTTCTGCTTCATCACGCAATCCACCTAAAGACATACGCACGTACTCACGCCCTAATGCTTCAGCTATAGACTTCCCTAAAGACGTTTTACCAACACCTGGAGGGCCGTATAAACATAAAATTGGCGACTTCATATCGTTACGCAGTTTTAAAACAGCTAGATATTCTATAATACGTTTCTTAACATCGTCTAATCCGTAGTGATCGCGATCAAGAATTTTCTTAGCACGTTTTAAATCGAATTTATCCTTGCTAAACTCATTCCATGGTAAATCTAAAAACAATTCTAGATAGTTACGCTGAATAGAGTACTCTGCAACCTGGGGATTCATACGTTGCATTTTGCTAATTTCTTTTTCAAAATGGCTAGCAATGTCTTTATTCCATTTTTTTGTTTTAGCACGTTCTTGCATTTCCTCAATCTCCTGCTCATTATTACTACCCAATTCCTCTTGAATAGTTTTCATTTGCTGATTTAAGTAATACTCACGTTGCTGTTGGTTCATATCACTTTGAACCTTAGATTGTATGTCGTTACGTAACTCCAATTTCTGAAGCTCCATATTCATAAACTTCAACGTTTCTAGCGCCCGCTCTTTAAGGTCGTTTTTTTCTAATAATGCTTGTTTATCAGAGACTGATAAATTCATATTAGAAGATACAAAATTGATTAAAAACGAATCGCTTTCAATGTTCTTAATAGCAAAAGAAGCTTCGCTAGGAATATTAGGACTGTCTTTAATAATTTGTAAAGCCAATTCTTTAATAGA
>JAGPVI010000010.1 GCA_018067115.1 Bizionia sp.
TTAACAGCATTAATCTTATTTATTTTTGGAACTGGACCTATTAAAGGATTTGCTACTACCTTATTAATTGGTATTGCTACTTCTTTATTTACAGCTATTTTTATTACTAGATTATTAATCGACTGGTACGATAATAAAGGAGGGAAATTAGAATTCTCTACAGGAATTACGAAAAGTCTATTTAGAGGTATTAACATCAAATTCCTTAAGAAACGTAAAGTTGCTTACATAATTTCTACAGTAATGATTTTATTAAGTTTAGGGTCTTTATTTACAAATGGTTTAGATCAAGGTGTAGATTTTGTTGGAGGTAGAACTTACCAAGTACGTTTCGACCAACCAATTAGTGCAGCAGAAATTACTAGTGTACTTTCAGATGAAGCTGTTTTTGGTAGTGCCGATGCTAAAACCTTTGGTGATAATAACCAATTAAAAATTACGACTAAATATAGAATTGACGAATCTTCAGAACAAGCAGACGAAGAAATTAGAGTAGCCTTATTTAGTGCCTTACAACCATACCTTAGCGGTATGAACTACGAAAGCTTTATCGAAAATAAAGAATCGAAGACTGTAGGTTTAATGAAGAAATATAAAGTGAGTCCAACGATTGCAGACGATATTAAAAAAGAGTCTTTCTGGGCTGTATTAGGATCGCTAGTAGTAGTGTTCTTATATATTTTATTCCGTTTTAAAAGATGGCAATTCTCACTTGGTGCAGTAGCAGCAGTATTCCATGATGTTTTAATACTATTAGGAGTATTCTCTTTAACATACAAGTTTATGCCATTCTCTCTAGAAATCGACCAAGCATTTATCGCCGCTATTCTTACCGTAATAGGGTACTCATTAAATGATACTGTGGTAGTATTCGATAGAATTAGAGAGTTCTTCAACGAGCACACAGAATGGAAATTCGAAGACGTTATCGATAGATCTGTAAGTAGTACTTTAAGTAGAACTTTAAATACATCGTTAACAACATTAGTAGTGTTATTAGCTATCTTCATTTTTGGTGGAGAATCTATTAGAGGGTTTATGTTCGCATTAATCGTTGGTGTAATAGTAGGTACCTACTCATCAATATTTATAGCAACTCCTATCATGTACGATTCAGTTAAAAAAGGAGATGTAGCAAATGCATTAAAAGATAAAGAAGTAGAAACAGAAGAAAACACTGAGCTTAACGCTTAAGAAATCTAAGTTTTTAAAACAAAAGCCTTTCAGGATTTATTCTTGAAAGGCTTTTTTTGTACCCTAGTTTAAATAATTATGTATGGGCATTCCCTTGCAAAGGAGCAACGACAGGCTTTTGCTACTCGCTTCCCGAATAAAAATTTGGAGATCTCAAACACACGGGTCAGCTACAAAGTGATCACGAATACCTATTAACAAAAAAATAGAGAGAATGAGTGATGCTTAATGGATCTAACAGTTTATAAAATGAATACAGAAGGAGTAACCCTAAAACGATACGCTATTTATAAAATCTTTAGTAACTAATGAATAATAATACCTAGCACAGATAATAAATTACGTTAATCCTTTGGTAAGAAACCGTAATAAATTAGCTATAAATGCTATATTTACATACCTAAAAATAAATATATGTACTTACTAACGTTCGATTGGAATCCGCTAACAGGAATAGATATCGTAGGTAATTTTAAAATTCATTTCTACAGTTTAATGTGGGTCGCAGCCTTTGTTATTGGCTGGCAAGTAATGAAACGCATTTTTATAAGAGAAAACATAAAGATCGAGTATCTCGACCCCTTATTTATATACACCGTTCTAGCAACAATGTTAGGAGCGCGCTTAGGGCACGTTGTTTTTTATCAGCCAGAATTATTTTCTCAAGATTTCTTTAGTGTGTTCTTGCCATTTCACTTTGTGCCAGAATTCGAGTTTTCAGGTTTCTCAGGTTTAGCAAGTCACGGAGCAGCTATAGGTATAATTATAGGTATGTATTTATACCGTCGCAAATACAAGTATAAATCACTAATGTGGATCTTAGATCGCATTGTAATTCCTGTAGCTTCTGGTGCCGTTTTTATACGTTTTGGTAACTTTATAAATTCAGAAATAATAGGTAAAATTACCGACTCTCCTTTTGGAGTTCGTTTTATTCAAGAGTTTTATAGTAAACGTGAAATCGTGCAACTTACCGGAATAAAAAATTATAAAAAGGCTTACGCTGCGGTGACAGATAATCCGCAATTTGCAAGCTTATTAGAAGCTGTTCCATTTAGACACCCCGCACAATTATACGAAGCAGTATGTTATGTTTTTGTATTCCTAATCTTATTGTTTTTCTATTTAAAAACAAAAAAATCGGAACAAACAGGTTTTCTATTCGGTCTCTTTTTAGTGTTATTATGGACAGTAAGATTCTTTGTAGAATTTGTAAAAGAAGCACAAAATGCCGAGCGTGCAGATTGGTTATTAAATACAGGACAATGGTTAAGTATTCCTTTTATTATAATAGGACTGTATTTTATGTTCGTTTATAAACCAAAAACAAAAGTGCAATAATTATGAAAGCTTTACGTATAGTATTAATGGCTTTAAGCACCTGTTTTGTTTTAACGACAGTATCTTGCAAAGAAGAAAATAAGGTCATTAAGCAAGTAGAAGTGTCTTTTAAAAAGGAAGGTGATTTAACACTTTTAAAAAAAGGAACAGATTCTATTATTAAAAATTTAGATATTGAATTAGCACTTACTCAAACCGAACGCGACCTGGGTTTAATGTATAGAAACAGCTTGGCAGATAACCAAGGGATGTTATTTGTATTTCCGAATAGTGAACCTCGTAGTTTTTATATGCGTAATACACATATTCCATTAGATATTATCTTCTTAGATGAAAACAAGGCTATTGTTAGTATACAGAGAGATGCTAAGCCAATGGACGAGTCTTCGCTTCCATCTGGAGGTGCAGCTCAATACGTTTTAGAAATAAAAGGAGGCTTGTCTAAAAAATGGAACCTTGACGAAGGAGATAGAATAGAATTTTCAGCACTATAGAAAAGTATTATTTTGCATAGTTAAAAAGGGACACTATTAAAGTTTAATAGTGTCCCTTTTTTTGCAAGGTAATGTCTAAAAGAACACCCTAATTACTCTCCCTTTTTTGGCACAGGATCGAAACCGCTGCCGCCCCACGGGTGACAACTAAAAATACGCTTTATAGCGAGTGTACCGCCTTTAATTAGGCCGTGAACTTGAAGTGCTTCTTTTGTGTAGTGCGAGCATGTAGGTTGGTACCTACAAGTGGCTGGTGTAAATGGTGAAATAAAAGTTTGGTACACCTTAATAATAAATAAAAAAGGAGCAATTACAATTTTTTTCACGTAATAAGAATTTTAGGCTTTATAAAGATAAACGTTTAGTTTACTGAAAAACTCGTGCCGTCTCTGCTGTCTTTAAGCTGAATTCCAGCTTCGAGGAGTTCGTCTCGTATTTGATCTGAAAGTGCAAAGTTTTTGTTGGCTCTAGCTTCTTGACGCAATTTAATTAATAAATTTACAGCACCTGCTAATGTATTGGTTTCTGAAGCTGCTTCGGTAACATTTGTTAATCCTAGCACTTCAAAAACAAATGTATTAATAGTCGTTTTAAAACTCTCTAAATCTGTAGTGGTTAGGCTTTGCGAACCGTCTTTAATTTGGTTTATAAACTTAACAGCATCAAACAAATGAGCGATTAAAATAGGCGTGTTAAAATCGTCGTTCATCGCGTCGTAACATTTCTGTTTCCAACTTTCAATATCTAATGTCGCTATTTTAGAAGGTGATAAAGTGTCTAATTCTTTAATAGCCTCTAGCAAACGATTAAATCCTTTTTCGCTAGATTGTAATCCCGCATCGGTTAAATCTAAAACACTGCGGTATCCAGCTTGCATCATAAAAAAACGAATAACGCTTGGGCTATACGCCTTAGACATTTTATCGTTGTGACCGGTAAGGAGCTCTGTAGGGTTTATAATATTTCCTGTGCTTTTAGACATGCGTTGGCCGTTAAGCTCTAGCATATTGGCGTGCATCCAGTAATTTACTGGAGACTGCCCTTTGGCCGCTTGATTTTGAGCGATTTCACATTCGTGATGTGGAAATTTTAAATCCATTCCGCCACCGTGAATATCAAAATGATTTCCCAAATATTTGGTGCTCATCGCGGTACATTCTAAATGCCATCCTGGGAAACCGTCGCTCCAAGGCGATGGCCAGCGCATAATATGTTGTGGTTCGGCTTTTTTCCAAAGTGCAAAATCTTGCGGATTTTTCTTATCACTTTGGCCGTCAAGCTCTCTAGTATTATGAATAAGGTCTTCTAATTTACGCTTACTTAAAATACCATAATTATTTGTCTCATTATATTTATGTACATCAAAATATACAGAGCCATTTACTTCGTAACCAAAACCATTATCTATAATAGTCTTGATTAATTCTATCTGCTCTATAATATGTCCAGTTGCTGTGGGCTCGATACTTGGCGGTAAAAAATTAAACGTGTTTAAAATATTATGGAAATCTACGGTGTAGCGTTGCACTACTTCCATAGGTTCAATTTCTTCTAAACGTGCTTTTTTAGTAATTTTATCTTCGCCTTCGTCTGCATCATTTTCTAAATGCCCTGCATCGGTAATATTACGAACATAACGCACTTTATAACCTAAATGTTTTAGGTATCTAAAAACCATATCGAAAGACATAAAAGTCCTTACATTACCAAGATGTACGTGACTATAGACGGTAGGGCCGCAAACGTACATACCCACATAACCGTCGGTAATAGTTTGAAAAGGTTCCTTTTTTCCGCTTAGCGAATTGTAGATCTTAATATCTTGGTTTTTATAAAGCTGCATTGGGTATACGTTATAATAAGTTACGTTTAAACTAGAAGGTTGTGTCTAATTTAATATAATCTAAGAATTCTCTTTTCGTGTCTTTGTTTTTAAACTGTCCACCAAATTCTGAAGTTACCGTACTACTGTCGATATCTCTAATTCCACGAGAATTTACACAAAGGTGTTTAGCATCAATAACGCAAGCAACATCTTCAGTATTTAAAACTCTTTGTAATTCTTGTACTACTTGAATTGTTAAACGCTCTT
>JAGPVI010000011.1 GCA_018067115.1 Bizionia sp.
ACTATTAAAAGAGACCGAGAATATTGTTTTTTTAAAAGCATACTATTTAGGTTTTGTATAGATTATTTTTAACGGTTATTATCGCATTGACGTGAAAATTAATAATGCGTTGCCGTCCTTCTCTAGTGTTTAAAAAGATTCGAAAATCCTTAATATTATCCATAAAGAAATTCTCGGTTAATATCGCGGGCATATTGGTTTTTCTCAATATATAAAAGCGGCGTTCTTTATCTAGATCACCATCGCTATAGTCCTCACGAAGCGTTTGTTCTGGAAATTCATCTTTAAAAGCATTACCAAAAATAGTCGCAATAGGATCGCTACGTGTTTCCCCGGGCGTGGTAAACACTTCGAACCCCGAACCTCCTCCAGCATTAGAGTGAATACTTAATAAAAAAGCGTGATTAGAATTGTAGGCATTCGCTCTATTAACACGTGTTCGCAAGGTGACATCTCGATATTCTGGAGCAATAGCAACGTATGGAATATTTAAGCGTGTAAGTGCTTCGATTATACCATTTACAATGGCACGATTAAATTCACCTTCGTAAAACACACCATTTTCTCCCCAGTCTTTTTGTTTACCAGCAGTTTGGTAAACACCGTTTATAAGACCACCGTGACCATTATCTAAAAGCACTAACATAGCGAAACGTACTGATTCCCTTAAAGTTAGTGAAAAATAAGATTTAAATAGATTGAATAAATTGTAATGTGCGTTTTTCGCTGTAATACACGCTATTTTTTTCGTAAAATCCTACGTGCCCGCCGTAATCAGGCATTTCTAAATATAAATTAGGATTCGCTTTTGCTTCTTTAACCGGGTAACATTCGGGAGATAAAAAAGAATCATTTAAAGCATTTAGCAATAAAGTAGGCACAGCTATATTAGGCAAAAACTGAAGGCTACTACTTTTTTTATAATAATCGTAAGCATCTTTAAAACCGTGTGCCTTTGAAGTATATACATCATCAAAATCCTTTAATGTTTTTACTTGGTTTATGGATTTTTCTGATAATTCTTCGGGAAAATAGTTGCGTTTACGTTTCAACTTATCTAAAAGATGCCTTTTAAAGCGCATATTATATAATATGTTTTTAAACGTGTGGAGCTCCAACATAGACCCCTTTAAATGAACAGGTACAGAAATGGCTACGGCTCCTTTAATTTCAGACGGGATACTAGGGCTTTCTCCCAAATATTTTAAAATAACGTTACCACCCAAACTAAACCCGTTTAAGTAAATATGAGTGTAATGTTTTTCATTTAAAATAAATTTAATAACCTCTTCTAAATCCTCGGCAACACCAGAATGGTACGAGCGAAATTTACTGTTTTCCTCACCGCTACATCCTCTAAAATTTACACAAACAGCATCCCCTTCGTGTTCATTAAACAGTTTTGCAGCTCCCAGCATATAATGTCGTTGGGCATCGCCTTCTAAACCGTGAAGAATAATGATTAATTTAGTAGATTTTCTTTCTGAAAAACTCCAATCTAAATCCATAAAATCCCCATCGGCAAGCGTTACCCGTTCTCGCTTTTGAATAACACCACGAACCCTGCGAAATAGTCCAGAATAAATGGTCGCTATATGTGGGTTTTTAGTAAAAAATGGCGGCTTGTATGTCGAGGTGATAATGGGCATTTTACTCTTCTATTTAAAACAATTAATATGCTACTATTTATCTACACTTCTAGTGGTGTAAATTTAAAATCTGTGCCGTTAAACAAGCCTTTATCGCTTAATTTTAAGGCAGGAATAACCAATAACGCCATAAAAGACAAAGTCATATACGGTGCATTTAGTGTGCACCCCATTTTTTTAGCCATAGCATCCAATGTTGCATATTGGGTACCAATAGTATGCCCATCTTTATCACTCATAATTCCCGCTACGGGTAAAGCGACCGTTTTCACTGTATCATTTTTAACAGCGCAAATACCACCTTTAGCTTCAATAATAGCATTAACTGCTTTACAAATGGCTTCATCATTTACACCAACGGCAATAATATTATGAGAATCGTGCCCCACGGAACTGGCAATCGCTCCTTCTTTTAAGCCGAAATTCTTTATAAACGCAATCGCTGGTTTTTGATTTTGATACCGATTAACAACGGTCATTTTTAAAACGTCATTTTTGGTATTAGACACCAAGTTCCCGTTTTCTATTAAAGCATCGGCAATTATTTCGTTGGTCACTAATGCGCCGTCTAAACATTCAATCACTCTTATTTTTTTTGCTGAAGACTCGCATCTAAACTCTGCGACTGTTTTAGGGTCGGTATTAAAATTATTTAAATTCTCGAAAGCCACATCTTTTATATTTGTTTTGCCTTCTGAAAACACGCAGGTTCCATTAATATAAGTCGCTATTGTTTTAAAAGTTTTTAAATCCTCTACTATAATAAAATCGGCAGTGTCGTTTTTTTGAAGCAAGCCCACATCGAGGTTGTAATGCTTCACCGGATTGATACATGCCACTTGCAATATTTTAAATACATCCATTTCTTTTGCCACTGCGCGGGCACACAACGCATTAATATGGCTTACTATTAAATCGTCTGGATGTTTGTCGTCACTACAAAACATCATGTTTTCGAAATGTTCTGGCAGCAAATCTATTAAGGCTTCAAAGTTTTTAGCAGCACTCCCCTCCCGAATAATCACTTTCATTCCTTTTTGGAGTTTCTCTAGAGCTTCGTCGTACGTAAAACATTCGTGGTCGGTAGATATTCCGGCAGCAATATATTTAGTAATCGCCTCTCCTTTTAAACCGGGTGCGTGCCCATCGACAGGTTTATTGTAGTGCTGCGCC
>JAGPVI010000012.1 GCA_018067115.1 Bizionia sp.
TATTTTGTTTTTCATTTTAGTTTAAAATTGATTGGTTTTCTTGTGTTTTGGGTTGATTTTCTAAGGTTTCTATTCCTAAAGTAGTACAAATACCGCGTAAATGATATTCTATAAAATGCTCCATAAGCATATTCATAGAGAATTTCTTTAAAGGAAAAACATCCTTGTCCTTTATAGCCATCATACTGTTAAAGTACATTTTAGAGATAAAATCAATATCTATAGTATCTCTGTATAAATTTAAAGCGATTCCTTTCTCTAAGTTACTTTTTAGGCAATCGTTCATTACACACGACTGTTCTGACTTTATAGCTTCGAATATTTTAGGATAATACTTTTGAAGTTGGTGTTGGGGAGACGATTTTTCATCTTTTAAATGTTCTAAAACAAAACGTTTAATATGATAAATTTCCTCAATAGGATTTTTATCTTCTTTAATAATAGCTTCAATGCCAACAGATATATTCTCGAAAATAGACCACGTTACTGCTTCCACCAATTTTGTTTTATTGTCAAAATGCTGATATATCGTCTTTTTCGAAATCCCTAACTCTGTAGCAATATCGTCCATAGTTACACTCTTAAACCCTAAGGAAAGAAATAACTCGGTAGATTTTATAATAATACTTGTTTTCATAATAGTATGCAAAACTACAACAGGAAACTTTAAAAACCTAAAGAGTTTCCTAAGTATTAATCATTATTTAACATTACAGAAAAAGGTGGCGTTTTATAACTTTAATCATTATTTTTGCCGCATGCAAACAACCCAACATTATCAAGCAGCGTTTTTAGAGCATTTAAAAACGTTTACATTCGCTAAAGAGCCTAAAAATTTATACGATCCTATTCATTATATATTAGAGCTTGGTGGTAAACGTTTACGTCCGGTTTTAACTTTAATGACTGCCGAAATTTTTAATTGCGATTATAAAAAAGCGCTAGATGCTGCATTAAGTATTGAAGTGTTTCATAACTTCTCTTTAGTGCATGATGATATTATGGATGCTGCTCCTTTGCGTCGTGGTAAACAGACTGTACATGAAAAATGGGATTTAAACACCGGTATATTATCTGGAGATGCCATGCTTATTATGGCGTACCAACTCTTCGAAAATTACGATGCTCACGTTTTTAGTGCGCTTGCAAAATTATTTAGTAAAACAGCTTTAGAAGTGTGTGAGGGCCAACAATACGATGTTGATTTTGAAACACGAGACGATGTTACCATTCCTGAGTATTTAAAAATGATTGAATACAAAACCGCTGTATTGGTTGGCGCAGCAATGAAAATGGGTGCTATTGTTGCTGATGCTTCGGAAGAAGAACAAGAAAAAATTTACGAATTTGGAAGATTATTAGGAATAGCGTTCCAATTACAAGACGATTATTTAGATGCTTTTGGAGACCCTGAAACTTTTGGAAAACAAGTTGGCGGCGATATTATTGAAAACAAAAAAACGTATTTATACTTAAAAGCATTAGAATTCTCTAACGCCTCTGATTCGCATCAATTAAGGCAATTGTTTTCGGTAAATTTAGAAGACAATTCTGATAAAATTGAATCTATTAAAGCATTTTTTATATCAACAGGTTCAGCAGAAGCTACTCAGGAAGAAATAAAAAATTATACAAATAAAGCCTTTACCGTTCTAGATACTTTAATGGTTTCTAACGATAAGAAAGAGAGCTTAAAAGCTTTTGGGACCGATTTAATGAATAGAAAAGTGTAATGTAATGACGCTTCCCACAACTTTTAACGCTTTAATTGAAGAAGCACAATCGCTAGAATTGTACCAAAAACTCATCCTTCAAATTAATAAGGATTTTTTACTAGCCAATATAGATTTAAGCTTTGAAGAAAACGTAACACCTTCAGAATTAAAACTACTTGTACACGAAACCGTTTATAAACTAATTCAGGAGCGTTTTGCAGAATACTTAAATCTGCTTTATATAATTGATGTTTCAGAATCTAAAATTAAGGCATTAAATGGCGATGACACTGTGCAACTTGCTGAAGAAGTGGCCTTCTTAATTTTAAAAAGAGAATGGCAAAAAGTGTGGTTTAGAGACAAGTATTCTAAATAAAAAGCGTTTAAAAATACACACGAACAAACGGCATCCACGCATTGGCATAAACGCTTTTAGCGTCGTCATATAACACATTATAGCGCACCCCAAAAGTTACATTTTGCGTTCTATATCCTGCCCCAAAAAATAAAGCTGGATGCCAATATTGATCATCTTTAATAGCAGCATTTTCAAAATCCCTAGTCACTAAAAACTCTTCAAACTCTGCAGATAGTTGAATCTCTCGAATAGGAGAATACAACCCAGTAAGGCTACCTCCAAAAACCGTCGATTTATAAAAATTTTTCCGCTTGGTATAGGTACCACTTAAACCTACGCCTAGCCCAAACATAGAGTTAAATTCATAAATAGCACTTGGCGCTAAAGTGGCACTAAAAAAACCACTGCCAGTACTTAAACCTAAACCACCACCAAAACGCATGTGTTTCCAGAAATCATTAGTCGACTCTTTCGCTGATAACTGCGCATTTGCAACTACAAAAAACAGGGAAACACATAAAAACAAAAAGATCTTTTTGGGCGGTAATGAATTGGAATTTTTCATTAAACTGATATTAAAATAAAAAGTTGTTATAAATATACTAAAAGTATGTCTAATTTTAGTAATTATTGTATTTTTGATAAAATTTTGTTGAAGCGAACCCGTCTTAAATTTTATAATGGATAAATATTCCTTTTTAAACGCAGCACATACAGCATACTTTGCTGATTTATATGATCAATATTTAGAAAACCCAGATTCAGTTGAGCCTAGTTGGAGAGCCTTTTTTCAAGGTTACGACTTTGGTAGTGAAAACTACGGAATGGAAGGTGAAATAGCTGAAAGCGTTTCTACTCAAATTCCAGGACATGTCTTAAAAGAATTCCAGGTTATAAACTTAATTCATGGCTACAGAACACGTGGTCATTTATTTACAAAAACAAACCCAGTAAGAGAGCGTAGAAAATACGCGCCAACGCTAGAAATAGAAAACTTCGGTTTAACATCTTCAGATTTAGAAACACGTTTCGATGCTGGAGAAATGTTAGGCTATGGAGGTCCACAAACATTACAAAAAATAATTGACCATTTAGAGCAAGTGTATTGCCATTCTATAGGTGTAGAGTATATGTATATTCGCAAACCCGAAGAATTGAAATGGATTCAAGACAAGCTTAATGTTGGTAACAACCAACCTAAGTTCTCTAACGATGAGAAAAAACATATACTTAAAAAATTAAACGAAGCCGTTTCTTTTGAAACCTTTTTACACACAAAATATGTGGGACAAAAGCGTTTCTCTTTAGAAGGTGGTGAAACGTTAATTCCAGCTCTAGATGCTGCTATTGATAAAGCAGCCGAGTATGGCGTTAAAGAATTTGTAATGGGAATGGCTCACCGTGGGCGATTAAGCACCCTTACAAATATTTTTGGCAAATCGGCCAAAGATATCTTTAGTGAATTTGACGGTAAAGATTACGAAGAGAAGGTGTTCGATGGAGATGTTAAATATCACTTAGGATGGACTAGTAATCGCGAGACAAAATCTGGAAAAGAAATAAACTTGAGTATTGCCCCTAATCCCTCTCACTTAGAAACTGTAGGTGCAGTTGTAGAAGGTATTGTAAGAGCAAAACAAGACCAGTTTTATAAAGACGACTTTAGTAAAGTACTCCCAATAATTGTACATGGTGATGCCGCAATTGCGGGTCAAGGACTAGTTTACGAACTAGTACAAATGGCACAATTAGATGGGTATAAAACAAACGGAACCATCCATATTGTTGTAAATAACCAAATAGGTTTTACAACAAACTATTTAGATGCACGATCAAGCACCTATTGTACAGATGTTGGTAAAGTAACATTATCTCCAGTTTTACACGTAAACGCAGACGATGCCGAAGCCGTTGTACACGCAACTCTATTTGCATTAGATTTTAGAATGAAATTTAAACGTGATGTGTTTATTGATTTATTAGGCTATAGAAAATACGGTCATAATGAAGGAGACGAACCGCGTTTTACACAACCTAAGTTATACAAAGCGATTGCAAAACATGATAACCCAAGAGATATCTACGCCGCTAAATTACAAGCCAGTGGTCTTATCGAAGAAAATCATGTTAAAAACTTAGAAAAAGCATACAAAGATGCTTTAGAAGAAAAGTTAGAAGATTCTAGAAAAGAAGATAAAACAGTAATTACACCATTTATGCACGACACTTGGAAAGATTTCGAGCGCGTTGATGAGCATAAAATGATGGAAACCGTAGACACAACAACAAGTATTGAAAAGCTTACAGAAATTACTAAAGTGATTTCTAATTTACCAAAAGGTAAAAAGTTTATTCGTAAGATTGAACGTTTAATACAGTCTAGACAAAAAATGTTCGATGAGAACAGGCTAGATTGGTCTATGGCCGAGCATTTAGCGTATGGAACACTATTAGACGAAGGTTTCGATGTTAGAATTTCTGGTCAAGATGTAGAGAGAGGAACATTTTCTCACCGTCACGCCGTGGTAAAAGTTGAAGATAGCGAAGAAGAAATCTTATTACTTAACCAACTTAACGATAAGCAAGGTGAGTTCTATATTTACAACTCTTTACTATCTGAGTATGGCGTTGTAGGTTTCGATTATGGTTATGCAATGGCTAGCCCAAATACGCTAACCATCTGGGAAGCACAATTTGGAGATTTCAGTAATGGTGCGCAAATTATGCTCGACCAATACATATCTGCTGCCGAAGATAAATGGAAAACACAAAACGGGTTAGTAATGTTGTTACCTCATGGCTACGAAGGACAAGGTGCAGAGCATTCTTCAGCTAGAATGGAACGTTATTTACAATTATGTGCTAAAGACAATATGTATGTAGCCGATTGTACAACACCAGAAAATATGTTCCATTTGTTAAGAAGACAAATGAAATCTAATTTTAGAAAGCCACTCATTATATTCACGCCAAAAAGTTTATTACGTCATCCAAAATGTGTTTCTACAGTAGAAAGTTTCGCTAACGGATCGTTTAAAACAGTAATCGATGACGAGAATAGTGATGTAAATAAAATAAAAACATTAGTTTTACTAACAGGAAAGTTCTATTACGATCTTGACGAAGAGCGCGAAAATCTTAAAAGAGACGACGTTGCATTGGTTAGAATCGAGCAATTATTCCCGTTACCAAGTAAAGCCATTAAAGACATTTTATCGAAATATAAAAATGCAGACGATATTGTTTGGGCTCAAGAAGAACCTAGAAATATGGGAGCATATAGCCATATGTTAATGCATTTAGACGAAGCTAGAAACTTTAGACTAGCATCTAGAAGACCATACGGGGCACCAGCAGCTGGTAGTTCAGTAAGATCGAAAGCTAGACATAAAGAGGTTATAGATTTTGTGTTCGATAAAACAAAAAACAATCAGAGATAAGTCTTTGAACACATTGAAAAAAGTAAAATAAACAAAACATAAAATTACATTACGATGATTTTAGAAATGAAAGTGCCTTCTCCCGGAGAATCAATTACAGAAGTTGAAATAGCAGAATGGTTAGTACAAGATGGTGATTATGTTGAAAAAGATCAAGCCATTGCCGAGGTAGATAGCGACAAAGCAACCTTAGAACTTCCTGCAGAAGCTAGTGGTATTATTACTTTAAAAGCTGAAGAAGGAGACGCGGTAGAAGTTGGCCAAGTCGTTTGTTTAATAGACACTAGCGCTAGCAAACCAGAAGGTTCTTCATCTGACGCTCCATCAACATTTAAAGGTGGTGACGAAGGCGGAAATACAAACGCTGAAAAAGATCTTGCTAAAGATCAAAAAGCGGCAAAAGACACCAATCCTAAAGCAGAAAACCCTGCTAAAGAAACTTATGCTTCTGGCGTTGCAAGTCCTGCGGCGAAAAAAGTATTAGCAGAAAAAGGAATGGATGCGAAAGCAGTTGCCGGAACAGGTAAAGACGGACGTATTACTAAAGATGATGCCGTGAAAGCAGTACCATCTATGGGAACACCTTCTGGAGGAAACAGAAGTTCTCATAATAGTAAAATGTCTATGTTACGTCGTAAAGTAGCAGAACGTTTAGTAGAAGCCAAAAACACAACAGCCATGTTAACGACGTTTAACGAAGTTGATATGTCTCCAATTTTTGAGCTTAGAAATGAGTATAAAGAAACGTTTAAAGCAAAGCATGGTGTTGGATTAGGATTTATGTCTTTCTTCACATTAGCAGTTGTAAGAGCTTTAAAAATGTACCCAGCGGTTAACTCAATGATCGACGGTAAAGAAATGTTAACTTACGATTTCGTAGATATTAGTATTGCCGTTTCTGGTCCTAAAGGATTAATGGTACCAGTTATTAGAAATGCTGAAAACTTATCGTTTAGAGGTGTTGAAGCAGAAGTAAAACGTTTAGCATTAAGAGCTAGAGACGGACAAATTACTGTAGATGAAATGACAGGTGGTACGTTTACAATCTCTAATGGTGGTGTGTTTGGAAGTATGTTATCGACTCCAATTATTAACCCTCCTCAAAGTGGTATCTTAGGAATGCACAACATTGTTGAGCGCCCAGTCGCTATTAACGGACACGTTGAAATTAGACCAATTATGTATGTGGCTTTATCTTACGACCATAGAATTATTGATGGTAAAGAAAGTGTTGGTTTCTTAGTCGCTATTAAAGAGGCTCTAGAAAACCCTACAGAATTATTAATGGACAATGATATTAAAAGAGCTTTAGAGCTTTAACATCTACTAGTATATAGATTAAAAAAGCATCCTTTTCAGGATGCTTTTTTTTGGTTTAAATTCTAGATAACACTGGCGACACAATACATATTAAAATAAATATTGCAACTTCGTCTGCAACCTCTCCACTACATACGAAAATACAGAGGCTATCCTTTTAATGCCGGATCTACTCTATGAGATACGCAAATTCGCTTTCACAACTGAAGTTTTAAGCAATATCGACACCAATAGAACACTTCAGTTTATACCAAAAAAAAAGTACTTTATATGAATAAAGTACTTTTCTTAAATATTAAAATTAAAAATTACGAACCACACATTAAGCAATCGTCACCTTCGGCTTCTTTTGCTTGTGCAATTAGTGCTTTCATTTCATCTGCCGATAATGGTTCTGTGCTAACCGTTGCCTCTTTTTCCTTAGCAAATTTAGCAGCAGTATCTGCAGCTTGTTTTTGTTTTTGTTCTACTGGAGCAGCCACCTTTGCAACTTCGGCAACTGGCTCCGCTTTCTTAGCTTTCGTTACAGTGAATTTCTTAGCGTCTACAGCACTTTTTGTACGTAGGTAATACATTCCTGTCTTTAAGCCACTCTTCCAAGCGTAAAAGTGCATAGACGTTAGTTTCGTCATTGTTGCACCTTCCAAGAATAAGTTAAGCGATTGCGATTGGTCTATAAAGTAACCTCGTTGGCGAGACATATCGATAATATCTTTCATACTCATTTCCCAAACCGTTTTGTACAGTTCTTTAATATCCTGAGGGATAATATCTACGTGTTGAATAGATCCGTTTGCTCTCATGATCTCGTTCTTCAACTCCTCATTCCACAGTCCTAATTCTACTAGATCCTCTAATAAATGCTTATTAACGACAATAAACTCACCAGATAGTACACGACGCGTATAAATATTAGATGTATACGGTTCGAAACACTCGTTATTTCCTAAAATTTGCGACGTAGATGCAGTTGGCATTGGCGCTACTAATAAAGAGTTACGCACACCGTGCTCTAGTATTTGTTCGCGTAATTTCGCCCAGTCCCAGCGTCCGCTTAACTCCTCATCTTTAATTCCCCAAAGATTGTGTTGAAACTCTCCTTGACTAATCGGGCTACCCTCGTAAGTTTGGTAAGGGCCGTCAATTTTAGCTTCTTCCAAACTTGCTGTTAATGCAGCATAGTACAGGGTTTCAAAAATATCGTGATTTAATTTTTTGGCTTCATCACTTGTAAACGGTAAGCGTAATTTTATAAAAGCATCTGCCAATCCTTGCACTCCTAAACCAACTGGTCTATGACGGAAGTTTGAGTTTTCTGCTTCTTTTACCGGGTAGTAATTTCTATCTATTACACGGTTTAAGTTCTTGGTTACACGTTTTGTAATTCGGAATAACTCTTTATGATCGAACTCTCCGTTTTTAATAAACATTGGCAACGCGATAGATGCAAGGTTACACACGGCAACTTCGTCTGGAGACGTATACTCCATAATCTCAGTACATAAATTTGAAGAACGAATCGTTCCTAAATTCTTCTGATTAGATTTGCGGTTTGCTGCATCTTTATACAACATGTATGGCGTACCTGTTTCAATTTGAGATTCTAATATTTTTTCCCAAAGCTCACGCGCTTTTATTTTTTTACGTCCTTTACCTTCACTTTCATATTTTGTGTATAAAGCTTCAAACTCTTCACTGTGAACATCGCATAATCCTGGGCATTCGTTAGGGCACATTAGTGTCCACTCTGCATTTTCCTCTACACGTTTCATGAATAAATCTGGCATCCACATCGCGTAGAATAAATCTCTAGCACGTAATTCTTCGGCACCGTGATTTTTCTTTAAATCTAAGAAACTCATAATATCTGCATGCCATGGCTCGATATACATAGCAAAACTTCCTTTACGTTTTCCGCCTCCTTGATCTACGTAACGCGCTGTATCGTTAAACACTTTTAACATAGGCACAATTCCATTACTGGTACCGTTTGTTCCAGCAATATAGCTTCCTGTTGCACGTACATTATGAATAGACAAACCAATACCTCCTGCAGACTGCGAGATTTTTGCTGTTTGCTTTAACGTATCGTAAATACCATCTATACTATCGTCTTTTATAGTTAATAAAAAGCATGACGACATTTGTGGTTTTGGTGTACCCGAATTAAATAATGTTGGGGTAGCATGTGTAAAGTATTTTTTAGACATTAACTCGTAAGTCTCGAGAGCAGAATCCAAATCGTTTAAATGAATCCCTAACGAAACACGCATTAACATATGCTGTGGTCTTTCTACAATGACACCGTTCAGTTTTAAAAGGTAAGAACGTTCTAGTGTTTTAAAACCGAAATAATCGTAACCAAAATCGCGATTATATATAATTGAAGAGTCTAATTTCTCCTTATTTTCCTGAATAACATTATACACCTCATCTGACAATAAAGGCGAATGTTTTCCTGTTCTATCATTAACGTAAGTATACAAATCGTGCATTACTTCGCTAAATGTTTTCTTTGTGTTTTTATGCAAATTAGACACCGAAATTCGTGCTGCTAAACGCGCATAATCCGGGTGACTTGTCGTCATTGTTGCCGCTTGTTCTGCCGCTAAATTATCTAATTCGCTGGTTGTAACACCATCATATAATCCTTCTATAACTCGCATAGCAACCTTTACAGGGTCTACCAATTCATTTAAGCCATAGCATAATTTTCTCACCCTAGCAGTGATCTTATCAAACATAATCGGCTCTTTTCTACCATCTCTTTTTAATACAAACATACTTTACGATTTAGTTACATTTTCTGATGCGTTTTTCAGAAAAAGGGTTATTTGGTCATTCTATTTAAATAACAACTTGATTAACAGCGTGTTATTACTTATTAGTTTTTTTCTTTAATGAAGTTATAACTGGGTCTATACAGCCCAATTAGCCTTCTTTGTAGTCTATTGAATTGGAGTTTCGAAATTAAAAATCGAAATCCATATTGTATTTATCTTCGTCGTCACCTTTGTTAATATCCATAACTCCAGCTTTTTGGTAATCTCCTACTCTTTTTTCGAAGAAGTTTGTTTTTCCTTGAAGGGAAATCATATCCATAAAATCAAATGGATTTGCGGTATTAAATTCTTTCTCACAACCTAGATCATCTAGTAAACCGTCGGTTACAAACTCTAAATACTGAGTCATTAATTTAGAATTCATACCTATTAAACTTGCTGGTAAAGATTCTGTAATAAACTCACGTTCAATATTAAGTGCATCCACAAGAATTTCTCTAATACGTTCTTTTGGCACTTTATTTACTAAATGATTTTCATGTAAGTGGACTGCAAAATCACAATGCATACCTTCATCTCTAGAGATTAACTCGTTAGAAAAAGTTAAACCAGGCATTAACCCACGTTTCTTTAACCAGAAAATAGAACAGAAAGACCCAGAAAAGAAGATTCCTTCTACTGCTGCAAAAGCAATTAATCGTTCTGAGAAACTAGGTGATTCAATCCATTTTAAAGCCCATTCGGCTTTTTTCTTAATTGCTGGAAATGTTTCGATCGCATTAAAAAGATTGTCTTTCTCAGCATCATCTTTAACATAAGTGTCTATTAAAAGAGAGTATGTTTCACTATGAATATTCTCCATCATAATTTGAAAACCATAGAAGAATTTTGCTTCACTATACTGTACCTCATTAACGAAATTTTCAGCTAAATTTTCATTTACAATACCATCACTAGCCGCAAAAAATGCAAGAATATGTTTTATAAAATAACGCTCGTCGTCGTTTAATTTATTAGACCAGTCTGATAAATCTTGATGCAAGTCAATTTCTTCAGCTGTCCAGATACTGGCTTGCGATTTTTTGTACCATTCCCACAAATCATGATGTTGTATTGGAAATATTACAAATCTATCTTTATTTTCTTGTAAAATTGGTTCGACTTCTTGAGACATTTTATGAGATATTTTTAATAACTATTAGACGTAAATTTAATTATTCTTGGGACTAACAAAGATTGAAAATTACAACTGATATTAAAAGGTAATTAACGTTTAAACATGAGAAGTTTTTAACATTAGTTGTTGACATGTAGGCCTACAAGCGAGATTCGTTGAGGTACCTACGTTTTTAAAATATTAAGCATAAAATATTTTAAAATGTGATTTTTTTGAACTATATATAGCACAATTTCACTACTCTTTATTAGTGAATACTTTAGCGTTATCGCAAGGCGTTTTTACTGCTAAACACCATTAAAATACGCATGCTATTTTCACTGTGTTTTTAACACAATCAGGCACTAAAATGCTGCATTTTGAAATCTTACGAACAGCGCACCTCGTTTAAAACGCTAGCGACCGACTAATCACACATTTTTT